>CAZVYA010000032.1:2543-6849 GCA_964631225.1 uncultured Candidatus Saccharibacteria bacterium | reverse complement strand
GAAGCGATGGCGAGAGGATTCCTCGCCGGCTTCCCGATGGTGGATATATCGGTAGACCTCTACGACGGCTCGTATCACGATGTGGACTCCTCTGAAATCGCCTACAAAATCGCGGCATCTATGGCCTTCCAAGAGGCTGCCGCTAAAGCGAAAGCGGTTATTCTCGAGCCTATTATGCGCGTTGAAGTTATCATCCCCGACCAGTTCATGGGTGACATCACTGGCAACATCTCCGGTAAGCGCGGTCAGATAGAGGGTATGGAAGAGCGCGGGCTTAATAAAGTGGTAAAAGCGAAAGTCCCGCTCTCCGAGATGTTCGGCTACACCACCACGCTCCGCTCGATGACTGAAGGTCGCGGCTCTATGACTATGGAATTCGACCACTACGATACGGTCCCAAAGAACATCGCGGACGACATCATCGCGAGCAGAAAGTAATTTAATTTCTTAAAAAAGACTGCAGTTCGGGTAGGAGGAGGTCGCAGAAGCGTTTCGTGAGAGAGAAGGCGGAGAGCACGCTCTCGCGATTATCTTTCCCTGCGCCCTTAGTGAATAGATACACGCGTGAGTCGATGCATTCAAAACCAAAATCACTAAATCCATCCATCAGTTTCTCCATCACGTTCGGCTCTAGAATCTGAAGCGCTTCCATTTCTCTATCTTTCTGCACATAGACATTGAAGGTATTGTTGAAACCACCCTCTAGAGAGAGGGGAGTATAGCCATCAGGCTTCCACGTATCTATGAATGACACGATGTTCCATCCGTCGGGTATGCAGAGGACTCTTGGGAGTGTGTTGGCGACAACTAGTTCAGCGACCGTAAAGTAATACGTGTGGCGGTTCTTCCCACTACCGATCTCATACGAGTAATCAAACAGGCGGAATGAAATATTTTTATACGAGCCGGAGAGAACATTGCGAACCATATGACTATGTCCGAAGGTAAAGAGTTGTCCGCTTGTCGGAACATCGCCACTTTCTGAATAGACACAGCCGAGTTCGGTCGCGAGATTGGTATAAAAGAGCCTATTCATGCGCGACCTTACGTGCCAGTACGACCAGACGGGTATAATGAGCGGTATGAGTGCGAACGTGAGGTCATCCGCCATTGCGTATCCAACGACGACGCTCAAGCACGCCGGTAGAACGAAGATAAAAAAAGAATGCGTCTTATGTGACCAGAGAAATTTCAGGACGCTTTTGTTCACGTCAGTAATCTCAGCGGAATAATTTTTCAAATCAGCCGAGAATCCGCCTAATCTCATTCCCGTAGTATATCAGCGAACACGTATTGCATTATGAAAATAAAGAGTGTTATACTGTCCACGTTATGCAAAACAGCCACTGGTTTACTAAGTTTTATTTCTTTACCTCCATCTCTGGAAGGTCGATTTGTGTGTAAGAAATAAGAACTCTCACTCACAAACCGGCCCTCCAGAGAGGGCCGGTTTCAGTTTACAAGGAGATCGAGATGGAAGACAAAGAGAAAGACAGAAGAGACTGTCCGCGACATGGGCACATGCACCTTTTCGAAACGGTACAGGAGGTCGACGGTGGAGCGATACGCAGGTACCACTGCTGGTACTGCTCACACGAGGACACGTTCGCAGTGACCTTCAGAATGTCGCCACCAGTCGAATCCGTCTAGAAATGAAAAGGGACCAACAAAAGCCCCGCACTCGCGGGGCTTTCCTATTTTGTGATTATAAAGCTCGCGAACATTTTATCGATATCTCCTAAATTCACACCGTCTTTTCCATATCCCGGCCCCATTGCACGGATAACGATACAGGTATCATCGGTTTTTGCGATGAGAAAATCCGCCTGAACCTCTCCGTCAACTTTTTGCGTCAATCGCTCGAGTGGAGCTCCATTGCGCGTTAAACGTAGGATGCTTGGGGTCATTTGTTGATTTGGGAACGAAACTAACAATTGTCTGCCGACGACGCAGTTGTCATACAATGGATAGTTGCTAGTACTTTTTAGCTGGGTGCTGGTGCTGCTTACTATTACAGAGACAACAGATGACAAAGGTTCGTCCCTGTTGTTGAATGAGACCCATCTGGCACCGGTATAATCGTCAACTGAACGGCCGAGAACAAGTGAGTCCGGATACATAAATGCGAAGCCGTATGTTGGTTGGTCGAAGCGAGTCCATCCGGCGAAAGAAATTCTCGAATTTGTTGACCCACTTCCAAACAAGTCCAAGACCCCCCTCCGCAGAATGTCGTTTTCGATACGGGAGGCGTAGTCTGCGGCCGACAGTTGCATGATATCTTTTTTCTCAGGATCCACCCCAAAACGAATAAGTATTTTTAACGGCTCTAGTTCCTTATCGACAGCTGCCCCCTGCTCGTCTGGAGCGAACTGATCTATTCTGTTGCTTACAAGGTAGGATAGATGTTCAACAAATAAGACGGCGGCCGTTCTCCCAAAGTCGTCGGTATTGTTGGGGTCAGCGTTTATACTGGTTAAGTAGTCAGCGGTATCTGAGTCAAGCGTTCCCCAATTGGTAAACCATACCGGTGCCTGTGGTGCGTAAATATCATTGGTGCGCCCGAGCTCAGCATAGTGTTGCCGATACGAGTCTTCATATTCCCCCCATGAGTCAAAAATCCGTCCAAGCCCGGAACGAGAAACAGTCAGGTTCGCATTGGCCCGAGTCAGACATCGTCCGGTTACCAGTTGTGGTGCGAAGTTACCCTTAGTCAGTACCGTATCCATAACAGTTTTACATCCTTGTTCCCATACTGCCGTATCTGGAAACTGACCAATGCAGAGAGGGAACTGGTTAGTATCTTGTAGCGAGTTGCACAAGTTACTTTCTTTAGTTTTTATCGCCCGCTGGACTATCTGCAGGCGGGCGCAGTCGTCTGCGTATACGTACATTTCAGAACAATCAATCGGATCTGACGTGTAGACGGTCTTGGTTGAGTATTCCTGAAGCTTACAGTTGCCGTAATTGTAGGTATTTTTTGTATATGAATCACATGAAGCGTTTTCAGCCAAGTAGTTTGTTGTTTTGGTTGCAGCTCTGTTTGCCAGTGAGAAAGTGACGACGAGCCCGCAGACCACGAGGGCTAGGATATAAGGAAAGAGTTGCCATCGAGGTTGCGGATGTTGTGGGGGCGGGAGTGGTGCAGTCGACGGCGTCACAGGCACAGGGGTATCTACCATGCACGCAGTATACTAAATTATATTAGCGGAGTTCGTCCACCATGCTATCATTGTCAGATACACATAATACGTACGTATGCCGAATGAACAACTACTCACACATATCCGCAGTGAATTCTCGCGCGGGGTGGATCGTACAGCCGTTATACGCTCTTTGTTAGCCGCAGGATGGAAAGTTGAAGACATAAATTCGGCAATAGCGTCTGTCGACGGAGTTCCCGCTAGAAGTACCCCGCCGACTCCGCCCATGCCGAGGATGCAGACGATGCAGGCGCAGCAAGCGTATACGGCACCGCAGTTCTCTTCTAGTCCAAGCCCAGTAAAAACAGCGGTGCAAAACATCGCGGCCGGACTCTTTATAACCTGTGTTTTTGTGCTCACAATCGTCTCCATTCTCGGGGTGTGGAAGTTCTTTTCCAGTGACGTGATAACAAAGTCGTTCGAGACGCTCGGCCTCCTCGCCTTCGTCGCGGTTGTAGTTATTGTCGCAAGTAAGTTCGTCGGCGACCCGTCAGTTGTCGCGGAGCCGGAGCCGAGTCCGGGGTATCGCGCAGTTCGTAATGTGACGCTCGCCACTCTTATCACGTCCTCGTCTCTGCTGGCGCTACTCGGCGTTCTCTCAATCTGGGACGTAATCACCGACAAAGGCATACTTAACAAATCGCTCAGCTCGCTCGCTATCATCGCGTTCTCTTCATTTATTGTTGTGTTGGTATGCCTGGAGCGAGAACAAAATCCGATATGGAAGAAACGTGGTGGACAAATATCCGGCGGAGCAATATTGGTCGCCATTTTATTCATCTGGCTAATGTTCGCACTGCTCGGGTAGCATTTTCTGTTGAAGCCGCCGCAACCTACGGTTGCGGCGGCTTCTCGCTCAGTCCACCAAACAGTGCCTTCATTGCATAAAAACAGAATAGGTGTAATATCGCTGATGCCCAATCCGGGGTTAAAAGAAGGAGGTTCAGTTGAGGAAACTTGCCACGCTGTTGTTTATTTCTGTATTCGCACTCGCCGCTCTACCCGCCGCCGCCACGCAGGACGCCGCACGCCCCGCCTTCATCACGGCCGCCGCCGCCGACACCGCGTACACGATCCCGATGATCGCCTCTTGGGGGATCGGGGCG
>CAZVYA010000032.1:0-2533 GCA_964631225.1 uncultured Candidatus Saccharibacteria bacterium | reverse complement strand
GCAAGGCCAAAGCCAAGCCGGCCGTCAAGAAAGATGCGAAGAAAGCGACGAAAAAAGCCAAGAAAGCGAAAGCCGGCGCCAAGAAAGATACCAAAGCGAAAGCCAAGGCCGGCGCCAAGAAGTAATTTACCGGCGCCACCAACAAAGCGGAGGAACACCACCCCGCTTTTTTTATTGCATCGATTCAGCAGAATCGCCTACTGGGTTCGGGGCAGGATTGGTGGTAGAATTGTAGGATTAGAAGTAACTCTTTAATACTATGAGCGCAGAGGAATACAAGCCGAGTCACAGAGAAATGTTGGACAATATGGATATTGATCAACTTGACGCCTCCAGAAAAAGAGAGGGAGACTTGAGTATGCCTCGTTCAGCGGAGCACTACCTCGACAATGTCGAGACAGCGCTTGACGGCTACACTGAAGCTCTCCACCTCATGGAGACGGCAAAAGAAGGAGAGCACCCAGCAGAATGGAATGCAGACGCAGAGAGAGCAAAAAAGATTCAGTCAGATATTCGCCAAAAACTGGCAGAGTTGAAAGGACTTTTCAAATTGGGTTAAGTCAGATAATTGTATCCCCAGTAACAGACGAGTTGCATTTGGAAGAGAGTTTGCGTATAGTAACTGTAGCGCATCTTGGCGTCGCTCTTTGGCTCGTCGGCTGATTTTTGCTCACGAGCCGGAGTGTTTTCCGACTCGGTCGGATATTAATTCGTGATTTATTAATTTAACCGATTCACTATGGCAGAATTTAATCGTGCGAAGCCACACATGAACGTGGGAACCATCGGTCACGTGGACCACGGTAAGACGACTCTCACCGCCGGCATTCTCCATGTCCTCTCGATGTTGACGGACAAGGGATACAGTGCACGCGTTGAGGGCGTAGATAAGATCGACAGCGCGCCGGAGGAGAAGGCGCGCGGTATTACTATTGCGCTCCACCACAGCGAGTATGAGTCGCCGAACCGTCACTACGCGCACATCGATGCGCCGGGACACGCCGACTACATTAAGAACATGATCACCGGCGCCGCCCAAATGGACGGAGCGGTACTCGTGGTCGCGGCGACTGACGGCGTGATGCCTCAGACTCGCGAGCACATCCTCCTCGCCAAGCAGGTGGGCCTTAAGAAGCTCATTGTTTTCTTGAACAAGGTAGACATGGTCGCCGAGGCAGACCTGATTGACCTCGTCGAAGAGGAGATAAGAGAGCTTCTCACCAAGCAGGGTTACGACGGCGCAGCGACACCGATTATCCGCGGTTCCGGCTTGAAGGCGCTTGACGCCAAGACAGTAGACGACGAGTGGGCGCTTAAGGCGAAGGAGCTGGTGGACACAATGGACACCTACTTCGATATGCCGGAGCGCGAACTCAGCAAGCCGTTCCTCATGCCGATTGAAGATATCTTCTCGATCGAAGGCCGCGGGACTGTGGTCACCGGCCGTATCGAGCGCGGCGTTGTTAAGGTCGGAGACGAAGTTGAGATTGTCGGTATAAAAGCTACCGCCAAGACGACCGTCACCGGCATCGAAATGTTCAATAAGCAGCTTCAGGAGGGTCAGGCTGGCGACAATGCCGGCATTCTTCTGCGCGGCACTAAGAAGGAAGACGTGCACCGCGGTCAGGTTCTCTCTAAGACCGGTGCGGTCACTCCGCACACCGACTTCAGCGCCGAGGTCTACATTCTCGGTAAGGATGAGGGCGGTCGTCACACGCCGTTCTTCTCGGGCTACAAGCCACAGTTCTATATCCGTACCACCGACGTCACGGGAGAAGTGACGCTCGCCGAGGGTAAGGAGATGGTTATGCCGGGAGACACAGTTACCTTCAACGTGAAGCTCGTCGCGCCGGTCGCTCTAGAGGAGCAACAGCGCTTCGCTATCCGCGAGGGAGGTAAGACTGTCGGTGCTGGAGTTGTGACTAAGATCACTGCGTAATATTCACAATGGCGACTGCAGTCAAAACTAAAGCGAAGGCAAAGAAAGTCGCGACGCCGAAGGCGCCGCGAGCAAAGGCCACGCCAAGAAAGAAAGTAGCAGCTCCTGTCGCACCGGCCGTAGAGCACAAGCTCCGTATCCGTGTGAAGGCGTATGAGCACAAAATTCTGGACCTCTCGGTGAAGCAGATTATGGACACCGCCGCTCGCTTCGACGCTGTCGTTGTCGGCCCCGTCCCGCTACCGACCGAGATTAAGCGTTGGACGGTTAATCGCTCCACGTTCGTCTACAAGGATGCGCGCGAACAGTTTGAAATGCGCGTCCATAAACGCCTCATAGATATCATGAACCCCTCGCCGAAGGTGATAGAGGCCCTCACGAACCTCAATCTCCCTTCCGGCGTTACAATCGACGTCAAGATGGTCTAAGGGTCGCCACAAGATTCTTCACGCAACCGCCCTTACGGGCGGTTGCGTGTTTTTATAGTCTCGTGTAGAGTGTGCGAATCGCTATGACCCCTCGGGGTCCTCCAGCAAATCGCGCCCAGCGATTGCTGTGGCGCGATTTGCATACAAAATGAAATTCATCCTCGCC
>CAZVYA010000031.1:0-7128 GCA_964631225.1 uncultured Candidatus Saccharibacteria bacterium | reverse complement strand
TGGAAGATATTCCTGAGTGGACGGAGGTCCGACTCATCAATCTGTTCGGGTATCATACGGCTTGCATCATAGCGGAGGCGACCGAGCCGAAGCCGGAAGAGTGCGATGGGTCTAAAGAGGCTGCCGAGCGCGAGTTCCACGCCCGTTTCGAAGTGATGGGACGCGACTTCTTCTTGGTCAAGCTCTCCGACCGTCTTCACAATCTGGTGACGCTCGGCGACCGCCCGCGTGATAAACAAATCGCCAAGGTCGCGGAGACCGAAGAGCACTACCTACCGCAGGCGCGCAAGCACCTGATCTTGTTGCCAGAACTACGCGAACTCGTCGCGCTCTGGAAGAAGCAGCTGGCATAATCACAAGTAATCACAATGCCGTAAGGTGACACCTTACGGCCTTTCTTTTTTACCCCATACACGCTATCCTGCGGGCAGAAAGTTTTGAACCTTGACCAAAAAGGAGACGTAAATGTCTACCAATACCCACGCGACATTCAACACCTGGATTACGGAAGCGCTCGAAGGGAAAATGCGCTTGAAGAGACCGCCGCAGAACATCGATGCTCTGCGCACGGCGCTCATCAGCGCATTGCCGAAAGGGCTCGCCGGCCATAAGGACGATGTCACGAAGACTCGAATCTACGAGGAGTTCGACGCCATTTTCTGGAAAGGCCGTGTGAATCTCCTGCGAGACGCGGTGAAAGCCAAGTACTCCGCAGCAGAATTCCATGCAGTTCTGGAGAAGCAGTTGGGCGCTCGTACGGTACCGCCCGAGTGGGTGGTGGCCGCGAAGTTCCACGACATGAAGGGCCGTACATCGGCGCCGCGAGAAGAAGCGGCGAATCTGCCCGGCATCCTCAGGGTGCCGTTCACCGATGCGCCGCCCTACTCGCTCGTCGAAACAAGCTACGAGAAGCCCTTCCATGCGCTCCCCGAGAACGCCTCGGATCGTCTGCGAATCGCGCTTATCTCAGCTCCTCAAGTCGGTCTCGCGTATGACCCTGACATCGTTCGTAATCTGACGCGCTGCGGGATCTCTGCAGCTCGTAAGACCAAGTGCGACGCGCTCGTCATTAGCGGCGGTCTCTTCCGCCTCTCATGGCAGAAGACAACCGGTCCGAATAGGCTACTCGCCGACCTCGTGACTGGTACCGAAATCGACATCGAGTCGATGGCGGCGAACTACCGCGACCGCGTGACCGAGATTATCAAGTCGGGTTCATTCGAGCCGATCTTCACCACGGCGCTGGAACGGTTCAAAGACCTTCTGCGCGGCTGGTACAAGATTATGGTCCGGCCAAACAAACAGCCTGAATTCAACGGTCCTGTGTACATCGTACTCTCCCCAGACGAATTGGGGTTGGTACGGCGTATGGCGTACTTCGAACTGCTCTACCTGCAGAACCAAGAATTGCGCGAGGCGGAAGCCGAAGCGAATGTCCAGGCGAAGCTCGCAGCCGAAGCGCACATCCATCTGACCGATGTTCGGTTGAACGGCACCAAGGCCGCCGTCAAGGCGGCGGAGAAGGCGCACGAAGAAGCTCGAATTGCGGCGCGCGACGCGTCACAGCTCGTGAGCCGTATGCGCATGACGAATCTCGACCCGACACAGAACAGACGTGTCTACGATCAGGCGCTTTCGTACCTGATCCAAGAAATCGAGAAGAACATGCCCAACGCAAAGGTCGTCGATCAGAACTCGGCGCACATCGTCTTCGGTAAGAGCAAACACGTCATCAAGTTTGTCTCCGGCGGCGATAGCAACAATCCGTACTACGAAGAACTCGGCGGCTACGGCCTCACGCAACGGAGAGGCGCTCTGCCCTCTCTGACCGTGGTGTCGCACCCGCGCGCCGTCTACATGCGCAAGACCTCTCGGGAGAATTACCTGAAGGGTTCCATGCTGGGGACGGTCGGCTTTGTCGAAGCACCTATGCTCGTCGATAAGGGTCCCATCCTCGATAGGACACGCGGCACTCGCGTGCCGCTTCCGGTTATCAAGACTGTGGGTGACTCCATGTTCAATGGGGGCATGCTCACAATCAAGATTGACCCGGACTTCGGCGTCACTCCCGACTTCATTGGTGCGGAAGCGGTGCGGCAGATTGCCGCCCCGCGACGCGGACCTCCTCCGGCTCCGGCAGAGATGCTGTGGCTGATGGTGGCGACCGATCTGCACTTCGGCGGTTCGATGCGGGTCTTCCTGCGTCAGCAATCCGGCTTGCCTATCGGTCTCACTGAAGCTGTCTTCTCTCTTATGCAGAAATCAGGCATGAGCAGAAGCGGTGCGACTCCGGTCGCGGGACTCTTCGTCTGTGACGATATCCTGCACGGAAACCACTTCGGTACCCATATGCGGCCGCACTACAACAAGCGCCCGTTCGCGGAGATTCTCGCGGAGAGTGAGAAGGCCCTCATTGGGCTGCGCACTATCCGTGACCCTAAGCGCCGCGAGCAGGAGCTGCAACGGCTCTTCAGCGGTATGGTAGACCAGACGAGGAATCGCCCGCCGGATTATCTGACCGGGCAGTTTGAAGAACTCTTCCACGGCCTTTTGCGGCCGTATCCGGATGTCTTCAAAGGTATGATCCTCGCCGCCAAGCAGGCGGACGTCGTCGTCAAAGGTGTGAGCGATATTCAAAACACCTCGGACGACATGCGCGACGTCGGACTGATTAACTTCGGCTCCGGCAACCACGCTACCAAGACGACCGACGGGATGCTCCATGAGGGCATCATCGTTGCCGAGCTTCTGCGCGCAGAGTTGCGGAACGACCCGCAACTGGCTGGTCTCAACCTCGACCGACTTGTGAGGGCTCCGCTCTACCAAGACCGGTCAATCGCCTACGGCACGCTCAAGGTCGGTGACGGCTACGAGTGGGGTCTCCACGTGAGTGGCACTCCTCCCAAACGCGACAGCTGGAGAGACGTTCTCCACGGCTGGGTAGAGGTGAACCGCGCACGCGGGAATCCTTCGTCAGTCCTCGAGGGGAAATCGATAGTCCACATTACGGGTGACAAGCACTTCTTCGCGGGAGCATTCGCTGGAAGTGACGTCTATGTGATGGGGCCGTCGTCGACCCACACCGACGCCTTCGCAGAAATCGCCGGCGGTCTCGCCGAGAATAATGCGGGGGTCGCCTTCATCGGGCTGCCCGTCAAAGGGCCCGATGCCGGTGAGATTAGCGTCGTGCATCTGACGCCGACCGTTGTGCAGAACTATCTCACGTCTGGGAAACCATTCCCGTGGGACGAGTTCCTGACCAATCGGGTGTAACATTCAAGGCTCGCTTCGGCGAGCCTTTTTCTTTTTCATAACCCATTGACACCGAGTAGTTATGCGACTACGTTAGCACCTAGGAGATGTTCTCTGACAATCTGATGTCCTTTATTAAGGAGCTTCCATGCTGCTTGAAAACTTGCGTCGTGTCGGAATACCACTTCACGAGATTCCACGACCATCCGCCATCGTCGTAATCCTGATCTGTGGAACGTTATTCCCTGATATCCCTTTCTGGGAGTCACTCCCTCTAATGGCACTTGCCTTCGTGCAGAACGCAGCCTACTCGCTGCAATCGCGCGCCGGCAACCGAACGAGCAATCTGTACCACTTCATTGCTGCGGTATTCGCGACGACGGTGTTCTTCGTCTCGCTCACGTACCTCATCCACCTCAAGGTCACGCTCCACGTACTTCTCGTCTACATTCTCGGCACGATGCTCGGGAGCGTGTACGGCACGAAGCTCTCCGCGTTCATTGAGAGAGGGATCGGTGCGGTTGCCGACCTCGGCAAGGAAAAGAAGGGGCAAGTGCTCCCTCTTAAGAAAGCGGTACTCTGGCTTTCGCTCCTCTTCGCCTTGCAAGTCGTTCTGCAGGTCGTTCTGAAAATGTTCTTCGCCCTCAAGTTCGACATGCTCGCAATGGCGGAGATTGCGGCCGCCGCATTCGTCGCAGGCCTTCTATTTGCGATGCTGCGTGTGGTGCGTAACACCGATGCGTATTGGTCGCACCTCGTGCTTGTGCTCGCGCAATCAGCGGCGGGGTTCATTACGTATCAAGTCCTCGTTGAAGTGAACAATTGGTACCTTTTCGCTCCGTATCTAACCGGCTCGGTACTCGGAAGCCTGATCGGAGCGGAATACGGCAAGCGACTTGGCGAACTCATCAAGGCGAAGTGGGATGCACGCGTTCTGGGATCCGATGAAATGCCGTTACCGATGCGACAAGCAGCGGTATGCACGCTTCTCTTGGTCCCGCATGTCTTGTACTTCGGCGCGAACCAGTGGTTGGCGCAGGTGCTGGTGCTCGGTGCCGCGCTGCTTCAAACGAGTGCGTTCACTATCGTTTCCCGCGCTCGCCAGCGCAATCACGAGCAATACTTGGAGTGGGCCTCGGTGTTCTCTAACGGCATTTGGTTCATCACACTCAACATCCTCGTGGTGAACAGCCTCGCGTCGTATCTCTGGATACCCTTTCTCGTCGGCTCCGGTATCGGGAGCTTGTGGGGTCAGGCCTTCGCGATGCGTCTTGAGGCGGAGATATCCGCCAGAATGGACACTCCGGCGGCAAATGCTACCGAGAAGCAAAAATAGCTCATTAGTAGCAAGGGTAGCCCTTGCTACGTCCGCCTCCATTTGGAGGCGGTTTTTCTTTTTTGTGCTATGCTCGCGGGCAGAATACAGTTGTCAATGTTCATACGAGGAGATAGTTATGCGAAAAGGATTTGTGCTGTTCTTATTTCTCGCATTGTTTGCGATTGGTGGCATGGGCCATTCTGTACATTCCATCGCCGCTGAAGCAGATCCATCCTGCCTCTACTTCGCCCATCCGATAAATACGTACGGTACGGAACTTGAAAAGACCTTGCTCGAGCGTATTCAGCAAACATTCCCGAGGACGCGCATTCTCAACCCAAACGACCCGCAGTATAGCGAGGGATGGGGACGATATCAGCGACAATACGGCAACCCCATGATGTACTTCGCTGTTGAGATTATGCCTGTCTGCACCGGTGGAACGATAGCGCTCCCCTATCGGGACGGTCGGTGGAGTCCCGGCGTTTTCTTCGAAATGATGGAAACATATACCGTAGACCGGCCGGTCTGGACGATAACCCATGAAGGTCGCATCCGTCTGGAGAACCAACTGCCATCAGGACTGCTGTCTCTTAAGGAAAACAAAGCATACTCGCATAAGCCATATTAACGAATCAGCACCGCTTCCTCTTGAGAGGCGGTTTTTCTTTTTTGTGGTATGCTCGCGGGCAGGTAAGGCTGTACATTCTATAAAGGAGCGTCAACGTGGCTAATCACAAGACAGAAGCGCCGCCGGCGCCTATCGAATTCGAGTTCCAAGCGTACGATGCGATGGAGTTCCAATCGGGACACCCAGTCATCTTCTTCGCTTTTGAGGAACAGCCGGACCCTGTTATCGGCGCCCGCTTCCCCGAGATAGACGCTATGCGCGAGGGCATCGAGAAAAGTCCGGACACCGTCGACGACATGACGCACTTCTTCCAACTCACGCGCGGAGAGACACGCTTCCCCGCGATTCTCGTCTACGTCGGTCAGAGGTGGCGTCGTGAACGTCGGAATAAAAAGCAACTCCTCTTCGGTAGTATCAACTTCTACCGGATTCTCGGTGTGCAGATATCCTTCGCCGTGAACAAGATTCGCTCTATGGGACACACCGAGGCGACAATCGTACTCCCGGGGCGGTTCCATCCGCGTAATCTGAAGAAGGACCCGCGCGGAGAACGCGACGAAGAAACCTTCGTGCGCGTTCTCGTGGAGTCTATCGTCGCGGCGAACGGTTCGCCCGACGCTTACCGCTCTTCGCAGAAACCGCGGCTCGCCAAGGTGTGCTTCACGCACTTCGGCAATCACGAACAGACTGCCACGCATTTTTTCAATCGTGCGGTCGGGAGCGGAAGCGAGATCGGTGATGCAGTCGCAGAAGCTCGGCGGCTCACTATGCTGCCGCCAAACGACAAAACTCCGCTCATGCTCGCCGAAGAGATTCTCGGCGTGAAGGTCGCACCGCGGTCTTCAACGTCGCCAGTGTGGCGCTCGGTGAAGAAGCATCGCTTCGGTTCGAACGTAAAGGCATCAGTCCTATACGGATACGAAGGCTTGCAGAAAGCCGGATTCGGACTCATCGCTGCCGTTGGTCGCGGGAGTAGCGACGAACCATGTTTCCTGCGCCTCCGCTATCGACCGAGAGATAAGAAAGAAGGTGTGAAAAAACTCTCGCTTCTCGGTAAGGGTGTCGTGCTCGATACCGGCGGTCTTAACCTTAAGATCGAAGGGACGATGGAGCGGATGCATTACGACATGGCGGGAGCGGCGACGGTCGCGAGCGTCTTTAAGCTCGCGGTTGAACACGAGCTGCCTCTCGACCTTGTCGCGCTTCTCCCGCTCGTTGAGAACGCAGTCGGTCCGAACGCGATGCGGCTTCATGAGGTCATCAGAGCGTATGACGGCCAGACAGTAGAGATAACCGACACGGATGCCGAGGGCAGGCTTATCCTCGCGGATGCGCTCGCCTACTCGGAGAAACATTTCCGTCCGGACGCGACCGTAACGGTCGCGACTCTCTGTGACATGGCCGACTTCGGTCCCGACTTTCTCAAGGTTATGGTCAACACACACGACCTCGAGCGACGAGCGAAGATAGCCGAGGGACGCTCACACGAAAAGATGGTCCTCTTCCCGCGCCCCGAGCATTTCGGCGGAGTGGACGAGCTCTTCGTCAGTAAGGCGGCCGACCTTCAGAACGAGTCGTCCTATCACTACCACGCTGGAATGATATTTCTCACCAACTTCCTGCAGTGGGACCCATCGCCATGGCTCTATCTAGACGTGGCGGCAACGATGGAATTCGACGCGGACGACTACGGCGCGGGGCCGGGCTTCGGTGTCCGTTTCCTCTGGCAGTTCGTGAAGCAGTTCGCCCGCTAGTCTGTGCTCAATTGCATCAACCGCCCGCCAACATCTGCAAAGTTGTGGCGGGCTTTTTGTTTACTTGACAGTAGCGGTAGCTAGCGTTATATTAACGCCAGACAAACAGGAGGATACGATGCTGCACGTAATGACTAGGCTCGGACCGAGTAAGATCCACGGCATCGGACTTT
>CAZVYA010000030.1:0-7231 GCA_964631225.1 uncultured Candidatus Saccharibacteria bacterium | reverse complement strand
CGGTCCAATAAAATAAGTTCCGCTTCAGGCAATTGATGTAGAATCGGCGCGAGGCTCTTCCAATAGTCGCTGGCGACGATGCGTATCTGTCGGCGCGGGCGCAGAGCCATGAATGCGTTCATGAATGAAAGAACGACTCCGAATAGTACGCGTTTTGTTTCAAATACAAATGCTTGTCGTTTGTTTTTTACGCTGAGTGCGGACGAACGCATGTCGTGGGCCTCGCAGAGGATTCCATTCCGCTCGCATACGAGACGCGCGGCTTCGTGTATCATTTTTGACTCCTCCACCGCGAGCGGGTCGCTCGTCTTAGATACTGGGGCGACGGAGACCGGAACTACAAAACGCTTCACGTCCGGAGCGTTTTCTCTGAAGCGTTCAACGGCGTCGACGTAATAAAGGAGGTATACCAGATACACGTGGGTTGAAAAGCGCAGAGAATCGGCGAGCGGCACGTCACGATACTTCAGAAAAGACATCCTCTCGTCGTCGTAAAGAGAACGCGCCATCTCTTCCGCCCTCACATACGTGGCCGGCGACGCGCGATTCTGGAGTGTCTTTCCTGAAACAAACGGCACACCACGCTTCTCTAGCGCGAAGTCTATCTCTGCATCCAGCGAGACAATCGTAGGCGCCACACCTCCGTCGCTCCACTTCGCGATGAGCGCGTCAAGAGACGCGAGCTGGCTCGTTTCGTATAAAAAAATGGCTGTCTTCATGTATAGAGATTGAACCAGTGCGGGCGTAAAAATGTCACCGCATTGGTGCGCGACCGGTCGTATATATGAGCACTCTACGCATCACGCGGTCGAGCCATAATACGAACGCCATTAGTGGAGCGTAGGCTGGATAATGCTTCTTAAAGTAGATGAGCTGGTCTCTGTAATACTGGTAGTCGCGCCACAGGTTCGGTTTCTTGTTGGCGGCCACTGACTTAAAGTGAGTAACCTTGGCGTCCGGAACAAGATATATCTTGTATCCACCATCGTAGATGCGACGGCAGAGGTCTACGTCGAGAAACACGTGGTTGAAGTCAGTGTCCACGATGTACGACCCGATCGCGGCACGACGGAACATGAAGCAGGCGGTCGGTGGCTGTTCTATCTCAAAGACGCGCGTGTTATCGAAGTCGTCGTAGTGATAGGACTTATAGTTACGCAATCCGAGGAAGTATTTATCTATAACCCGCCCAAGTACCGTCGTAAAAAAGGAATGCATCGGCGTCATCAGGCGGCGATTATAATTCTGCGGAGAGCCGTCCTCATAAAAGAGACTCGCGGTGACCGCCCCAGCCTTCGGATTATTTTCCATAAAATCCACGAGTGTCGGCAGAGCTCCATGCCAGAGCCGCGCGTCTGTATCGAGCGTCATCAGATACTTCCCTCTCGTACGGTCTAGCACGACATTGAGCGCGGAGTAGCCGACGTGCTTTTCGCACTGCACGAACGTGAAGCGCGGGTCGCGCTTATACTTCTCGTCCACAAGCGATAATCCGCCGTCGGTGGATACATCATCGACGACGATTACCTCGAACGGCACGTCGCCGGCCGTAGACATGATAGGCTCGAGCGTCCCGTTAATAAGGTCGGAGGAATTGTAGTTTGAGACTATTATGGAAACCTTTGGAGTATCTTTCATATTTCCAAATTATTTCTCATTGTAGTAATCGCCGTACTCCACCAAGATTGTGCTCTTACCGTCCTCGCGCTCCAGAGCTTTTTTATATGCGGGAAAAATGTCTCCCGGTTCTTCAAGGCGGATAACCTCGATGTTCGTACACATGAGACGGAATGCCTCTGTGTAGTCGCCGATGTGCTGAAACTGCGGGTGGAGCGGCCGCTCCGAGCCGATTCCGGTGCGGATTATGACCTTCGGCCTGAAGCCTCCGTTAGACATAACAGACATCTTATCCAAATGATTCACAAGTTGATTTACCGCGAGCAGGAGGAAATTCCATCGCGGATAAAAACTTACCGGAATATGACCCGCGAGCGCGAGACCGATGGACATGCCCATCTGCATCTCTTCGGCTACCGGCAGCTCGAGAAGTTTTTCTCTCGGCACGTTCTTCACCGTGTTCGTCATAGCGGTCCCCGCACAGGCAACAGCCTGTCCGATAAAGTATGTTCGCTCATCTTTTGCAAGCATCTCCATCGCACGTGAAAGTTCGTCAAAATATTTCATGGCATTAAAATTGAACGCGTACTCCTGCCCCCGCGTGAGGATACTTGGTCTGGTATTTGTAATACACCACTGACGGATGTTTGCCGTCTTCGTACGTGAGTTTGTCCTGTTTCCACGTCTCCCGAGTGTCCGTACATACTGACTTTTCGTTGTCTTCTATGATAAAGCGTATGGGGAGTTCGTGATTCACGGAATATTTGATGCATTCGTGCGCTATTCCCGTCTCTGAGGTCATGTCTCCGATAAAGCAGTGCACGCGATTCTTACCGCCATTCCGCTTTATTCCCATCGCGACGCCGACGGCTATCGGGACTATCCCGCCCACAATGGCGGAAGATACTATTTTTTGTTCGGGAAAACAGAGCGATATGGAGCGACCGGCGACTATTTCTTCTTTCAGCTTCTCCGGCGGGACGCCCTTCAGGAGGCACTGGTAGTGGCTGCGCCACGAGCACATCACCCAATCGTCTTCTTTCACGTCGCGAAATACTTCTATGATTTCTTTTTCATTACCGTAATACAAATGCACCGGCGCCTTTATCTTCGCGGTGTTGAACAGCTCCGCAACCTGCTCCTCGAAGGCGATAAGCTCCTGCGGAGTCCATATTTTTTTGCCGTGCTTTGACATGGATAAAAAGATACTATCACGACCCTATCCAAGAAGCCCGAGATGGTCCATGGCGAGGTAGCCTACTGCGACGGTCTTGGTATCGGTGATTTCTCCTTTTTTCAGCATTTCGCGGAATCTTTTGACTGTAACCTCTGTTACTGACATTGTCTCGGCTCCGTCTAGCTCTTGTGGCCTGACGACCCTACATCCTGTAGCGAGAACAGCGGTGATGCCGGCATTCCCAAGCGCTGGGTCAACCGGCATCGGTTCACCGATGACCTTCATACTCTCCGCTTCGACGCCGACTTCGGACAGAAGTTCGGCTTTTGCGACTTCTTCCCATCCACCTCCAGATGCCTGACATCCTCCAGGTAATTCTAGTACCCAGTCGTTCGTCCCAAAACGAAATTGTTTTACCAAAAAAATTGTCTCCCGCGCAGTGAGCGCAAAAATAATGGACGGGTTCATTCCTGAATTAGAAACGCAAAGAATCGGCAATACCCTGCCGTCTGGCATTTTGAAATCCCTCTCCACGATTCGCTTACCGAACCGCGCGAACCTGTCGTCTATTACTCTCTCTCCGAGAAATACTGGTGCATTTGGTACATCTTCTTTAATTTTCATGATGTAAACGGATAAAAGGATGCTATCACGATTTAATAAAAAGAGCGTCCCCCGCGGAGGACGCCCTGCACAAAACTACTCTTGACTTGAATCACTTCGGCGAAGGCAGGCCGACGCTCGCTCCGAGATAAAACAGCGCGAGCATTGTCGTGGCGATGGTCTTCGGGTCGCGGACGACGTCGTTCGACAACATGCCGACCCACTCGGTAAGCGGGACAAGCACTACCTCCAGAAACTCGTTTTCGTCGGGCTTCGGTTCGCCTACCTTGGCGCACCCGAGCGCGATGACGGGAGTAAAGGAGGTTATGCACGCCGCCGGTTCGAACGGTCTGGGCGCACCGAGCCTCACGAACCGTTCGGCGACGTAACCGGTCTCTTCAGCCAGTTCTCTGGACGCGATTTCTGCGTCCTGTTCTTCGCCGTCCGGAACGCCACCGGGGAGCTCGAGAGTAACCTCGCCCCTGCCGGGAGCATACCGAAACTGTTTGAGCGCTACGACCTCGTTATCCCGCGTGAGCGGGAAGACGATTGTGGGCGTAACGCTACCGCCCCAGACGAGAAAATCCGAGATCTTCCCGCTTGGGAGACGAAACCAGCGTTGAATGACCGACTTGCCGTACATCTTGAGGAGAGTTTTCTCGTCCGTCATGACCGGATAGCTCTTCGACATTTGGTACTCCCTTCTGTAAGTGATTCAATAATCTCTAAATCAAGGATAGCATATAAGACGCCGTGAGTCAATATGTAACCCGTTGCCGTAAATTGCTATTGTATAGATTAACTGATGGCATACATACAATTCGAAGAATTGGAAAAAATACGGGAAAAACATAAGGACCAGAAAATCGTTTTCTGTTCCGGCTGTTTCGACGTAACACACGCCGGACACGTCCTTTTTTTTGAAGATTGCAGGAAGTACGGCGACGTCCTCGTAGTCATGGTGGGTGCCGATGCGGTTATAAAACGCGACAAGGGCGACGGACGTCCGATAGTGAACGAACACCTGCGATTGAAAATGGTCGACTCTCTGAAGCCGGTTGACTACACATTCCTCGACTACATGCTGCCAGAAACGCCTCCGCACCCCCTTTACATAATAGATATGGTCTTAGAAAAGTTGAAGCCCGATGCTTATGTGATTAACAAAGACGCGTGGGATATACCGTATAGAGAGCAGTTTTCAAAGAAGCACGGTGTCCCTCTTATAATCCTAGACCGCACAGCACCGCCGGAGTTTGACGACGTTTCAACGACAAAGCTGATACAAAAAATAAAATCTATTTTGTAAAAAAGAAAACCGCACGAGCATTGCGCTCATGCGGCCGTATACTGCACAGGAACCGAGCGTCACATTTCAGGAGGAGGGTCGCCGAGAATCTTCCGGCGCAGTTTTATCTTGGACATTTCCTCAACGTTGCGCCGCTCCTTCGCTCCGAATCGCTTCTCCACAAGGGCGAGATACTCCGGATTGGTGAAGTACCGCTTCCATGCGTCGTCGCGAAACTTGAGAACCTCAGCCGCCGTGCAGTGCTTAGTCGGCATCGGCTGGTTCTCATAAGCCGAGAATGCGAATCCGGCGTAGGAGTCCGGCAGGGCGATTCCGTCTCGCTTGGCCTGAACGTATAGCGGGCTTCCGGGTAGGGCCACGCATGCATACATATTGGCCATCTCCGTATTGAGCTCCAGAGCGAGATCGAGGGTCTCCTGCATCGTTCTTCGACTGTCTTCGGGAAGGCCGAAGATGTAATTCGCGATTACATTAATGTCGTGGTCGCGAACAGTCTTCACCACCTCTCGAATGTTGACGTCCTTGAACGACCCTTTCGAAACCTCCTTCCGCACGAGCTGGTTCCCCGCTTCGATTCCGATGGCGAGCCAGCCTATACCGGCGCGCTTGAAGAGGTCCAGATAGTGCGGTTGGACGGTGTCCACCCTCGAGTACGCCCAAGAGCGAAGATTCAGTCCCCTGTCAACGATTCCCCTTACAACCGGCTCGAAGAACCGTTTATTGAGAAAGAACATCTCGTCGGAAATCCTGACCGTCTCGACGCCGAGTGATGCGAGTTTTTCGAATTCGCCGAGAATGAACTCCGGCGACCAGAAACGCATGTTCGGCGAATTCCATGCCGAGACGTCATCCGCATTGTCGACGCGGTTGACGATGTTTATCATGCAGAACTCGCATTTGAACACGCAGCCGAGTGAGGTGTATATCGCCGCATACGGCGTACGGAAACCATGGTTGAAATCCGCATGCCAGAAGTGCGAACGATACAGGTCGAGTGGCTTCTCGCGATACGGCAGGAGGTCCCACGCGTATCCCGGCAGGTCGATGTCCATTCTCTCCTGCGGCACGACGCGCTCGGGCAGGTTAAGAACCGGTACGCCGTTCTTCTTGTAGCCTATGCCTCTTACCTTCTCCAGCGACGAATCGCGGAGGTCGGTCCGGAGTAGGTTGTGAAGGGCGTATACGCCTTCGTTCAGAAGAACGACGTCCGCGCAGTCGAGCGCCAGAACTTCCTTCGGCAGTGCACTCACGTGAGAGCCGACGAGACAAAGGACGCATTCCGGATGTTGTTTTTTGAGTTCTCTACCCAGAAGCTCCGCCCCTATCATGCTCGCCGTTCCCGAGTTCGGGTTCGGGCCATACATGACGAAGCAGACCAGCCGAGCGTCAGCCTCGGCGATGCGCCTCACCGACTCTTCCAGGCTGAGCCCTTCGGCTCCGCAGTCTAGAATGCCGACGCCGAAGCCCTTCGCTCTGCAGCTTTGGGCCAGAAGAAGCGCCCACGTGGGCGGCTCGATGGCCGAATAGCCCTTACTGAACCACTCCTGATACACTCGAAACGACGCGTCCGGATTGACGAACAAAACGTCTAACTTTTTATCCACGAGAACCTCCTTCTGAATTGGGTTGTGATTTTACTTCTATTCAACGAACTTTACCTTTTGCGTTTGTATCATTTAATTGTGTATCACGCAAGGTATTCGTACCATCGAAAACACCCTTAAAATCAAAAGCATAGAGTGAAGCATTCTGTATCTGATTCGTCGACAAACTTGGCAGGCCACTTTCCAGTAATTTGAGTACCCTTATAATGCCGCCGTGTGTGACGATAAGAACCTCATTGTCGTCGTGAATCTCGTTAATCTTGGATAGAAAAGATAGGACTCTACTTTTCACCTCGTCAACGGACTCCCCCTCCGGACGATAGTCATACTGAACGGTTCTGTGCTTTTCTTTAAGTGTTTCCCCGAACTCTAAATCTTTCCAAGATTTACCCGTTACCTTCCCCATATGCACCTCCATTAATTCATCATGAAAAGAGGTCGGTAGCGCGCGTTTCTCATTAATAATTTCGGCAGTTTGTCGTGCGCGTAGTAGTGGCGAGGAGTAAAGACGAGTGACACTTTCTGGAATCACAGAGGCAACTTGTTTCGCCTGTTCAACACCCTCCGGCGCAAGAGATTCGTCAATTCGGCCGTTTAGAATGTCACGTTTGTTGCATTCCGTCAGTCCGTGTCTTACTGCGTAAATTATCATATTCATTGTAAAGATAGCAGCGGAGCCAAATCGGTCAAATTTCTAAGCGTTTTTATGCAACCAAACACTTCTTGTCGGGGTATTACTAATTGTGGTATCGTGCGGAGTCTAACGGGCAGAAAGCATAGACCATATACATAATGAAGACGATAAAAAACAAGAGCTGGCCGCTCATGTCCAATAATATTTCACGAGACGACGTGGACGCCGTCGTTTCGTTCTTGTCGCAGAAAGAAATCCCGATTTTAACCCAGTCAAAGAAGGTGAGT
>CAZVYA010000029.1:0-7478 GCA_964631225.1 uncultured Candidatus Saccharibacteria bacterium | reverse complement strand
ACGAACTCCGCAAGCTCGCGTCCTATCCGTTGAACGACGGGGGCGTAGTGAGGAAATGCGACTGCACGTCCTCGTGTAGGCGAATTCTCCGAACGAGCCCTCGTATGCCTACATACAGGGGCAATGTTTTTTGACTGTATCAGAACCCGAGCCACGCCGCCACCAAGTCCGCGAACGTGTGTCGATGCTCGGCCTCATCCACGCGCTCCAAGAAATATGCATAGACAACGTCCGCGTCCACTCCGGCGAGGGGAATGATTAGGTGCGGGCTAAACCAGCTCTCGTTCTGTATAGAGAGCATGGGAGGGAGAGCGCCGTCGACGGCTTCTAGAACGGAGAATGAAACCATGTCCTCAAACGGGTGAAGGTCGTTCCCGATTACGATTCCTTGTTCCACGAGGCGGAATCGATGGGTCGGAGGCTCCTTCGCTGCGTGCAGGGCGAGAGCCGCCGCTGCGAGAACTACGAGAAGCGCCAGCAAATAGTTGCCGAAGAGTGTGGCAGCGACTGCGCCGGCGACGGAGACGATGCCTAGTGCCCAGTACCAATCGGCACCCTTCATATTATGGTCGTACTCCCTCCCTTCCCACTCTAAAAGGGCATTGCGTGACATTGAGAAAGTATATCAAAAAAATAAGCACCTGACGGTGCCGATTGTGCGTCGTTGTTAGTTGTGTCTAAAGCCTGTTCTGAAACGAAAGACACGATCATCGTGAATTCGCTCAGGCCGGTTTTCACCGTAGGGCCTGTTTTGTAGTCTCTGGCCGCTGGCCGCATCCTCTTGGACGAGGTCTCGGCCCAGCGGATTGTCCTCCACAGTTACCTCGTTCGTTTCATTATGCACCGATAGTCTCCCACAGAACGGTTATGGACGATGCTGCGTCCGACTTCTATAAATTAACACGATATACATAAAGAAGCAAACTTTGGCGGGGGCTTGCGATTACGCAACCCCACTTGGATTTTTATAGTCGCTTCGCTCGTTAAAAATCTTGGCGGAGGGGGCGAGATTCGAACTCGCGGTGCCTTTCGACACTCCGGTTTTCAAGACCGGTGCACTAAACCACTATGCGACCCCTCCATGACTGGTAGATTACTACGCCTTCGATGATGAAGCATCTACGGGCGCGAGCGGAGCGCCGGGACGGAACCAGAGAAGATATACGATTTCCAAAATGCCGAACGTATTGATAACAAGAAGGGCGACGAACCACTTCTTCTGTCCGGCGCGTGCGGCGGCCCACATGGAGTAGCCTTTTAGGACGATAGTCCAGAGTGCGATAACCAATATAAGAGGAATAAAGATAGCCGCGAACTGCGGTGTAAACGGAGAGTAAAGCGGCGAGAAGTCTGGCATATAGGCTGATTATACCATACAATCCCTTGTATGCGACACCTCGGCGTGGATTATGGGAGTAAAAAAATCGGCCTCGCCATTTCTGACGAGAACGGCACGATGGGCTTTCCTCACTCGATTATTGCGAATAGTCCTAAGGCAGTCGAATACATCTGCGGCATTATGGCGAAGGAGGACGTGCGCGCTCTCGTTATAGGTGACTCAGTTGATTATCGCGGGAAGGCGAACCCGGTCGCGACGGGCGCCCGTAAACTAGGACAAGAGGTATCGGACCGTTGCGGCGTTCCGGTGTTTTATGAATCAGAAGCGCTTACGAGCGCCGAGGCGCGTAGGGCCCCCGCGAAGGCGGAAAAATCGCGCGCCCCAAAGAAGCACAAAGACGTTGACGATTCTGCGGCAGCACTCATTCTTACCAGCTATCTTTCTCGCGCGAACCATGGATAAGCCACTCATAACGATTGATGAGTTTAATAAAATAGAAGTGAAGGTTGGCACGGTAAGAAGCGCTGAACGCGTGCCAGAGACGGACAAGCTTTTACGTCTAGTTGTAGATTTTGGAGAGGTTTCTCCCGAAGGAGAGAAAGGACCTCGACAGATTATTTCAGGCATAGCCATGTATGTGAGTGAGGCCGAATCGCTTGTTGGTCGCCAATTAGCATTCGTAACAAATCTGGAACCGAGAACTATAAAAGGACTTGAGAGTAACGGTATGCTTTTCGCAGTCGGTTCCGGTGAGACATTTGCGTTTCTT
Organism: uncultured Candidatus Saccharibacteria bacterium; assembly: GCA_964631225.1. Lineage (GTDB taxonomy): Bacteria > Patescibacteriota > Minisyncoccia > Phycocordibacterales > Phycocordibacteraceae > C7867-001. The sequence continues at coordinate 5,370 of CAZVYA010000029.1, read as the reverse complement.
ACTCCGGACAGAGACGTACCGTCCGGCACCAGTGCACACTAAGACCGGCATTTCCTAAGAAGCGGTGGCCGAGTAGGGTTATACTGTAAACAATGACTTTTGTTTTTCATGAGCATTTGCGTGCCGCGTTCGCTCCACCGCACTATCTCGCCCTTCCTCTTTCAGGCATTGATGTCTCGACCAGCGGAGTCAAGGTCGTGCGTCTGACGGAAAGCTCTCGCGGTCCTATACTGGCGCAGTATGCCCAAGCGCGACTGCCGCTTGGAGTATTTACAGACGGAGAGATTGTAGACCATAAAACAATTATTGAGGCGCTTATGGAGACGACCAGGGCGGCCGGCATTTCATCGGCAAACGTATCACTATCTGAGTCGAAGTCGTATTTATTTGAGACTGTTGTATCTGGAGAGGCGAAGACTGAATGGCGAGTCGCTATAGAACAGCGCCTTGAGGAATTGGTCCCCCTACCGCCGCCGGAAACGGCATTCGACATAGTCGGCGTCGGCCGAACGAAAAATAATGAGGGAACTGTCGTCGGAGTCGGATTCGCCAGAAGAGTAGTCGACGAGACTCTCGAGGTATTCGACCGAGCGGGAATTCCTATCCGAGCCCTTGAGGAGGAGACATTCGCCATGGCGCGGGCTCTTCTGCCGGCCGGGGACACATCCACGACGCTCATCGTCGACGTCGGCAAAACGACGACCAAGCTGACCGTCGTTGCGAACCGCATACCCCGCTTCGCCACCACCATAAACATAGGGGGTCACGCTCTCACTCTCGCGGTTCAGAAGTATTTCGGCGTTACAGAGGCCGAGGCGCGTCGAGTAAAGGCCGAGCACGGCATCGTGCCGAGGCGCGGGAACGAAGAGTACCTAGCCGCGATGCTCTCAACAGTCTCTGCCATTCGCGATGAAATTTCTAGGCGCCTCACTTACTGGCAGGAAAAGGAGGCCGTTAAGAGAGAACACGCGCCTGTCTCACGCGCTATTCTTACAGGAGGTAACGCCTCGGTGCGCGGATTCCCCGAGTATCTACAGGACATATTGCAGATTCCGGTCACCACAGGCGACGTGTTTACAAACTTCGCTCCGCGCGACACGTGGGCTCCATCGCTCACCTACACTGAGTCCCTCGCGTATGCGACGGCTATCGGTCTCGCCCTGCGAGACCACGCCATTCCCCATGGATAACGAACCCATCAACCTTCTTCCAGCCGAGAGACAGCGCGCGCTGTCCAGAGAATACTTAATACGCGTTGCCGTCATGGTCACATTCTTGGTAACGTTACTTATCGTTACCGCCGGAGCGCTTCTGGTACCAACGTACATTTTTCTCACGCAGAGCGCATCTGCTAAACAAGCTCAGCTCGCAAACGTGGAGTCCATACTTTCTTCTGCAAACGAGAAATCACTTTCCGCTCGTCTCGCCACGCTCTCTGAAGAGACCGCACGACTGTCCGCGCTCGGTACAACACCGTCTGCGAGCGCGACGATTCGCGCAGTGCTCGCAACTGCTCGCCCCGGAGTGACGCTCTCCGGCCTTGGCTACACACGCGCCGGCGACAAGACTGGCGGGACCCTCACGGTCTCAGGTATTGCTGCTACGCGGGACGCGCTCCGCTCCTACCAGCTCGCACTTCAGAGTTCTTCGTTCGCAGCCGCCGCCAACCTGCCGGTTTCGGCGTATGCGAAAGATACAAATATTGAGTTCACCATCACTGTAACTCTTACGCCATGAGACCCCCTCTTTCCCACTTATCCATCTCGATCTTCTTATGCGTTGTGGCGGGCATAGGTTACGGCGTTTGGTACTCCGTTCTTTCTGCTAAGAGTGAGGAGGTTGCGAATTTGGAAAATGACATCAGGTCGAAAACTGAGACGGCGAATCGCATAGCTGCTACGCGGACTGTGTTGGCGAGCGTTGCGAACGAAGAAGAGATCGTGCGCGGATACTTCGTTCCGGAGACTGGCGTCGTTACCTTCATTGACGCACTTGAAGCGCAGGGTAAAAAACAGGGAGCAGTAGTCAGAGTGCTATCGGTCGAGAATGAGGAGGTCAAAAAACAGCCGTCCCTCGCCCTCTCACTCACGGTTAAGGGTACGTTCGAGGCGGTTATGCGCACGGTCGGTGCAATTGAATACGTTCCGTACGACCTGTCCGTCTCCAGACTCACCGTAACGCAGGAGGGTAAGAATCTATGGCAGGCCAACCTTACACTGCTTGTCGGCTCGTTACCGGCGGCAAATGAAACGGCAGAAATGCCGTCGACTGAAGCTCCGCCACCAACCACCCATGCTTTTTTCTAACCACATCACCTCTCTTACTCAACGGATGCGTTCCGGCATGCGTGTAGACCCAGTGCGCGACTGGTTTATTTTGGCTGGAACATTCGTCGCTGTTCTTATCTGCATTATTGTTTGGAATTTATGGACCTTCGGCACGGTAGCCGGCGGCGGGACTATCGGAGCCCCGCCGGCTAGCACCCCCTCGACGTTCAGTCTCTCCTCTCTTAAAACCATCCGCACCATCTTCATGGATCGTGCCTCCGAGGAAATGAAGTACGAGGCCGGCATATATAGCTTCGCCGACCCTTCGCAATAACGCCCCAATGAGTTAGGGTAGAGGTGTGCGCCCTCGTAGTTAAATGGATATAACTGCGGACTTCTAAGCCGCTATTCGAGGTTCGATTCCTCGCGAGGGCACGGGCATGTGGCGGAACTGGTATACGCGCAGGACTCAGAATCCTGTCCCGCAAGGGTTGAGAGTTCAAATCTCTCCATGCCCACCAGGATTTATTCCTGATGCACCCTTAGCTCAGTTGGTAGAGCAGCGCATTTACACTGCGAAGGTCGGGGGTTCGAGCCCCTCAGGGTGCACCAAATATAAAACACATAAGCATGCAAAACGAAGAACAAATCATATTGGTTGACGAAAATGACACACAAGTCGGCACAATGGGTAAATTAGAAACGCACGAGAAAGGACTGCTGCACCGCGCGTTCTCCATCATCGTTAAAAATAATAAGGGCGAAGTAATGCTCCAGAAAAGAGCTGTTGGTAAATACCACAGCGGGGGACTCTGGACTAACACATGTTGCGGACACCCAAGGGCCGATGAAGAACTTATTAAAGCGGCACACCGAAGACTCAGAGAAGAAATGGGATTTGACTGCGAGCTTAAGGAGGCCATTTCATTTACGTATCAAGCAAATCTGGACAAGGGACTGAAAGAAAATGAATTTCTGCACGTGTTTGTCGGAGAATATAACAACGCCCCGATTATTAGTCCGGCTGAGGCCGACGGATGGAAATGGATTGCGGAGAATGAAATCAGGAAAGACGTCGCCAATAACCCGAACACCTATACCTACTGGTTTAAGGTCGTGTTGAAAAAAACAGAAGAGAAGGGCATAGCACTCTAAACGTAAGACAAGAAACCGACTAATATGCTATACAGGTTAATACTTATATGAATGTCGAATGCATCGGAATTATTTTGGATGGTAATCGCCGGTGGGCGAAGGCTAGGGGACTATCGAAGCTCGAGGGACATCGCGCCGGTAAGGAGAATTTAAAAACTGTGACGCGTTTTATACGTGACAGCGGAATCAAGCATTTAGTGGTCTATGCATTCTCAACGGAGAACTGGAACAGAGAGCCCGTAGAAGTGTCATATCTGATGGAGCTTTTCCGCGAATCAATAAAGAAGGAGATGACAGAACTGGGGAAGGAGGGAGTCAGAACGCGCTTCGTCGGCCAACGCGAACGTTTCTCAGAAGATCTACAGCAGTCAATGGACGAAATTGAGAAAGAAACGTCCAAGAACGAAGCGATAACGTTGTGGGTCTGTCTTTCATACGGAGGACGCGCGGAGATAGTTGCCGCGGCGAATGCCGCCACGGCGAAGAGCGACATAATAACTGAAGAGATCCTGTCAAAAAATATGTGGACAGCCGAGATGCCGAACCCGGACATCATTATTCGTACCGGCGGAGAAAAGCGCCTCTCTGGATTCCTCACGTGGCAGTCAATTTATAGCGAGCTATTCTTTATCGATACATTCTGGCCGGACTTCAACAAAGAAACGTTTGATGCGATTCTCGCTGAATTCGCCGGTCGCGAACGCAGAAACGGCAAATGAAAATCCTCTACGAAGATGCTAATATCGTCGCGGTCGCGAAACCGGCTGGGCTTATTACGCATTCTGACGGCAGAACGAAAGAAGAAACGGCGGAGAACTGGTTCAAAAAAACGTATCCAGAAAATACCGGAGGGTATGTTCATAGACTGGACAGAGATACGTCAGGCGTTCTTGTTTTTGCAAAAAACGTCATTGCGTACGAGTTCATGCGGAAAGCATTTCACGACAGGGACATTAAGAAAACTTATCTCGCCGTTGTGTACGGTGTGCCGAAAGAGAAGGTCGGAGTTATAGATTTTGATATTGGTCGTTCACGACAAGACTTCCGTCTACGTAGCGCACAGCCTAAGGCGAAGGGGCGTCTGCGCGACGCGCTCACGCGCTACGAAGTGATTGGAGAAGTAGAGGGATATTCACTTATGAAGCTGACGCCAGAGACTGGGCGCACGCATCAGATTCGCGTGCACTTGAAGGCGATTCACCACCCGATTGTTTGTGACCCACTATATGCACCGAATCATAAACCGGCGCTCGGCATAGAGCGTTTAGCGCTACACGCAAGCACTCTTGATATCCCGCTCCCGAGCGGTGGCAGAACGATAATCGAGGCACCAATACCTGAAGATATGTCCGTAGCACTCGCACATTTCTCAAGAGCGTGTTAGAGTGCCCGACACATGCAGAAAGTCATCACACCGGTCAATACAGAAGGTCGCGCTAAGCTCGGGATACGCCCGGGAGATACCGTGCGCGTCATTCAGAATATTGTTGAATTGAAAAAAGGTCGCGGCACAGACAAGAAGGAGAAGACCATTAAGAATGCACGCAAGCAGACCTTCGAAGGGCTCGTTCTCTCGGTTAAGCATGGTAGAGAAGCCGGCGGAATGTTCACCGTCCGTGCCACGCTCTCAGGCGTTGGCGTCGAGAAGACCTTCCCGCTCTACTCTCCTGTTATTGACTCTATTGAAATCGTGAAGCGCTCTAAGGTGCGTCGCGCGAAGCTCTACTTTATCCGCGAGAAGGCCGCCAAGGCGGTCCGTCGCCAGCTCCGTAACGCGCGCATGATGAACCAGAAGAGCGACGAGAGTATTGTCGTAGAGGAATCAGAAGCCCCGACCGAAAGCGTCGCGGAAGAGAAGAAAGAAGAGGTTGTAGTATAATAAAAAACGCACCTGCCCAGGTGGCGAAATTGGTAGACGTACTACCTTGAGGTGGTAGCGCCCGCAAGG
>CAZVYA010000028.1:0-7555 GCA_964631225.1 uncultured Candidatus Saccharibacteria bacterium | reverse complement strand
AGGCGAAGAAGGGCTGCATTATTATAGTAACGGATATGAGCAAAATTCCGGCGACGGCGCCCGGCGCCGCGGCGAGAGCGAATAGAACGATCATCTCTACGAAGGCCAGAACCAGAGCTATGTACTGAACACCGTACCGCTCGACAATCCTTGGGAGGAATGGGAACAATATAACGGCGACGACGGCGCTGCCGGCGACCACGAAGCCCGTATAGGCCGCGGGCATAAAGAGGGAGAGGTAGGGGAGAAGTATGAAGGTGACGAGGGCTGAGAATATGGAGAAGAAGAAATTCCCGACCGAGAGGATAATCCGTGGGTGCATTGCGCCTAGAATATCATATGAAAAACGTAGAATAAAAAAGCGGCCCGCTAAAGCGAGCCGAGGGGGCGAAAGAGCCACACTCATTTCTTCCAGATTTCTCTGAGTGCGGCGGCGAGCGCGATAATGCAGAGGATCTGAATCCCCCCGAGCAGCGGCCCCCACCTATCGAAGCCAAGCCAGATCCATGTCGGTATGAACCAGAATGCGACAGCGCGCAAAGTACGATACACGCGAACCTTTGTGATCTCCACAGAACCTCCTACAAGGTTATTTTCTTCCTACATGATATCACATACCTATAAGGACAGGAATGACCATCGGAGCTTTGTTGGTGCGAGAGAAGAGGAATCCGGCTATTACGTCGGTTAGATTATTCTTAGCGTAGTCTAGGTCGATTGGGTTCATATTGCGCGTGGAGTCCTCAATCGTCTTTTTAATAAGCACGCGCGCCTCGTTTAGCAGATTCTGCGACTTGCGCAGCTTGCCGGTCTTCAGGTTCACGCTCGCGATAATCACGAACATTCCGTCCTTGGCGAGCGACTGGCGATCGCGGATAACTACCTCCTGTATATCGCCTATCGAGAAACCGTCGACGACCATCTGTGCCGATGGGACCTTCTGTTTATGCACGTTCATTCGCTCGCCGTCTTCTATGTCGATGACTGTACCGTTGTCGGCGAGGACGATATTCTCGCGCGGGAAGCCGGACTGCTCGACCGCCTTGGCGTGACACGTGGTCATCGAGCGGTAGCCGTAAGCAGGCATGAAGAACTTAGCGTTTACCTGCTTGTTAATCCAGACGAGCTCGCCGGTATTACCGTGGCCAGTAGAGTGCACGTCGCTCGAGCGGTAATGGATTAGTGTGACGTTGTGTCGATAGAGATTGTCCTTCAGTTTCTGCACAGAAATCTCGTTACCTGGAATGACTGACGAAGACAAGACGATGGTGTCGCGCTCGGTGAGCGTGATGTACTTGTGCTGGCGAGTCGCGATACGCATAAGCGCGGCGAATTCCTCGCCCTGCGCGCCGGTCGAGAGGATGACTATTTTATCAGGTGGATAGTTGCCGATGTCCTGTGCGGGAATAATCGTGTCCTTGGAGATTTTAAGAAGTCCGGTCTTTTCGGCGATTTCCAAGTTGTTCTTTATAGATCGCCCCTCGGTGACAATTTTTTTGCCGAGTTTCTCGGCAGTTTCCATGATATGAATCATGCGTTCAAACTGCGATGCGAATGTGCCGATGATGAGTCGTCCAGAAACAGTTTTGATTATATCTTCAAGCGTCTGAATCACGCGTTTCTCCGGAATAGAGAACCCGTCACGTTCGGCGTTGGTTGAATCGGCGATAAAGAATATATTCTTGTCCTTCGCGAGAGACCCCCAAGTCTTCTGTTCACGCTCGGAAGGGACTCCGTCGTCGTGGTCGAGCTTAAGGTCGCCTGTGATAACTACGTTGCCCTGCGGTGTCTCTATAGAACAGCCCATGGAGTCCGGAATGGAGTGAGTTACGGGGAAGAATTTCACACGCGTCGAGCCGATCGTCACCGTCTGCCCGACCTCCACGATGACCATCTCCGATTTGGGCACGTCAGGGTACTCCTCCTGACGCCGCTGGATCATTATTGACGTGAGCTTCTGAGTGTAGATTGGCGGCGTCCCGAATCGGGGAAGCGTGAATGGGATGCCTCCTATGTGGTCTAGGTGGCCGTGTGTGATTACGACACCCTTAACGCGCGCCGCATTCTTCTCCAAGTATTTCGTATTCGGGAGAATGTAGTCAACGCCCGGAGAAGCGTCTTCAGAGACGAACTGGAAGCCAGCATCGAAGACGATTATATCGCCAGTTGCACCCACTTCTACAGCAGTCATGTTGCGCCCGACTTCTTCTACGCCACCGAGAGGGACTATGCGAACGGATGTTGGCCCGACTGGTTCTGGGAAGTAGTCTACGGCGCGGTTAATGCGCGTAGGGTTCGACGACGGACGACGCAGGATGCGTTGTATTCGTCGAGAGACGCTTCCGGGGCGAACTGCTCCTCGGCCGATTGGGCGACTTTGTTGACGACCGCCTCGTTCGTATCGTCGAGGGCCTGCTGGTCGTGGACCGCTTGGGGTCGTCGGACTCTGGCGTGAAGGTGCCGGTGCCGGCGCTGGTGCTGATGTTGGATTCATAACAATTAATTAATGGGCTTACTGTTAATAACGAAATTAAAACGAAACCCGTACGAAAATGATTAACGACTTCTTTGAGCAAGGAACGGCCACACAGCGTCCGTGGAACGATACCAAGAGGCGACCGTGGCGAACCGGTCTGCCGGTGTGATTATCTGCGGTAGCACGACACCGTATAAATCATCCGGCACCGAGTAGGTGAAGTCCGGAGCATAAATGAATGCTGCCGGATAATCTGCGGCAATCGTGTCCTCGATTTTCTGTAAGGCGGCCGTACGCGCAGATTGGTCCGCAGTCCCGCGCACATTCTCCAACAGGGCATCAACGGTCTTGTTCGCATACAGTGCAATATTTAGACCCGGATCGTTACGTTCCTGAGAATCCCAGAAGGCGTATAGGTCTTGGTCGCGACCTATAACCATGCCGTAGAGGAGCCCCTGATACTTACGAGGGCGGATAACGTTTTGTGATAGGTCACCTGGTTCGTACAGCTCGATATCAACACCGATGCCGAGCTTCTCCCAATCGGCCTTCACCGCGCTCGCTACGTTCTTCAACTCAGGCACGTTGCTTGTGCGTATGGTGATGCGGTCAAGGGACTGCTTGGCTACGGCATTTTTCCAGATGCGTAACGTCCCGTCGTAGACCCATCCAGCCGACTGGAGTATCGACGCCGCCGTTTCCGTCGGATTCGACGATTGCGGAATCGGTACCTGCTTCACCGAGTCGCCCGGAGGCACCGGTCCCATAATCGCGGTCGCGTATCCGCCAAGAACGTTCTCAACGATTTTCTGCCTGTCGAGTGCGAGCGATAGAGCCTTACGAACCTCGGCTCGCGCGAACACGGGCTTCTCGCTTGGGTTCCAGAATACGCCGAACACGCGAGCGTATGGAGCCGTTAGCGCCCCCTTCGCTGATACGTCGTATGCGCTCTCCACCTCGCCTTTCTCTACCGCAGTCGCGAGGTCCTCGGCACGCGAGTAGAAGTTAAACCTCAAGGAATCTAGATACGGCCGACCAAGAGCGTAACGCTCGTTCGCCGCCAGCGATACACCCCTGATAAGTCCGGATGCGTCGCGCGAGACGTCTACTACCTTGAACGGTCCGGCACCGACAGGATTCGTCTCAAGATTTGAGAAAGGGAATTCCTCGTTGGAGATATTCTGCCAGAGCCTTGATGGCAGTATGCCGAGCGTTGTTAGCCCGAGGAACGGTGCATACGATTTCTGGAGCGTGAATCGGACCGTGTGCGAGTCAATCGCCGCGACACTAACGCCTGACCAGTTCGCGTACTCAGGGCTCTTGAGTGCAGAATCCTGCGCTTTCTGCACTGTGAAGACCACGTCCTGCGCCGTTACCGGCGTCCCGTCTGTGAACGATATATCATCACGCAGGTTGAATACATATACCTTGCCGTCCGGCGACAGCGTATAACTCTCTGCGAGCACAGGAACAAGGGAACCGGAACCGGACAGCCCCATGAGCCCTGCGTAGACGAGGCTCGAGAGGTCTCGGTCAGCGTCAGAGATGCCCAGAAGCGGATTTATAAACTGAGGACTCCCTACTTCACCTTCAACTAGGCTACCGCCGTATGCAGGTACTTGTACCAGAAGCGACTGCTCGAGCGCGTATAGACCGGAAAGAGAGGCGATACATACTAAGGCCGCGAACAGATAGAAAATAACTCGGTCTCCGCTCGAGAACGAGCTAACTCGCTCGCGCAGGCGCTCTAGTGGAACAATGTTCCACGAATTCTGCAATCGCTGTCTCCAATCGGAGCTTTCTGTGTCGTTCATTATCCTACAAGAAGGAAGTTCGCTACCGCTGCGAGTACGAGAAGAACCGCTATGACCACGGTCGCATTGAACAGGAATTTCTCGGCGCCCCTGCGCTTATAAAACGTCGACGCGAAGTTATCGCCCCCGAATGCTCCGCCTAGGCTGGCTCCGCGCTGTTGTAGCACGATGCCGACGATGAGGAGTATAGAGAGGATGATTATCGCGTACGGCAGTGCCGATACGAGTGCCTCCATCTGTACCCATAAGATAGCATGAATAGGGAATAGTGTGCAAGCGTGTGTTGTACGAAAAGTTTTGGACAAGTCTGACTTGTCCATGTATCCACTAAATACTGCTATAGCAGAAATTATGGATAGTTCGAGAAATGGAAAACAAAAACGCCGCGGGTTACCGCGGCGCTATCTTCGCTCCACCGATATTACTTGGTACGCGGCGGAATCGGGTCGAATGCGTTTGGTGTGTCCATGCTGACCCATGGAAAAACTTTCGGTTGTGGAATCAGTGGTTTTCCGATTGCCGCCATGTACACCTGAACTGCGAAGAATACGAGTGCGATGATTCCCGCTAGGGAACTGGACATGACTACCTCCACCTGATTGGCGCGGCACACGCCGCAAGACGTACTGGTACCCAAGAACTACCTTAGCAAGCACTTTTACATTTGTCAAGATTGCTATGGAGAAGGATTCTCTCTATACTCCACTCACATCAGAGGCGTGCGCGATTATTCATTTATATATAAATAGTATGGCTAAGAAGCTTTCACTCGTGCCTTTGGGCGACAGGATAGTGGTATTGCCGGCGGAGAAGGAGGGGGAGAAAAGACTCGCCTCGGGAATTATAATTCCAGAGACAGTCAGTAAAGATAAACTTTTGAAAGGGGAGGTTGTTGCTGTTGGACCGGGTCGTCGTACCGACGAAGGCAAGCGTTTACCTGTTGAGGTCAAGGTTGGCGATACAATTTTTTTCAAGAAACCTTGGGACGAACCAATTAAGATCAATGACGTTGAGCACTACGTACTCTCCGAATCGGACATTATCGGTACCGTTAAATAATTATTCTTATGGCAAAACAGATTCTTTTTTCAGAAGACGCGAGGAAGGCTATAGCGAGGGGCATCGCGCTCGCAGCTCGCGCGGTTAAGGGGACGCTCGGTCCTAAGGGGCGCAACGTTATCATTGAAAAGTCATACGGCGGTCCGCGCATCACGAACGACGGCGTATCTATCGCCAAGGAGATTTCACTCAAAGACCGGTTTGAAAATATGGGCGCCGAGATAGTGAAAGAAGTCGCGAACAAGACGAACGATACTGCCGGCGACGGCACCACGACCTCTGTCGTGCTATTTGAAGCGCTCGTTGAAGAGGGACTCTCGCACGTGATGAGGGGCGCCAATGCGATGGGTATCCGAAGCGGAATGGAGAAGGCGAAGCTCGCAGCACTCGCGGAGCTGAAAAAGATGGGCAAGCCGATAAACGGCAAGGCGGAGATTAAGCAGGTCGCTTCTATCTCAGCAGAGTCTGAAATGCTGGGCTCTATTATTGCAGAGGCAGTAGAAAAAGTCGGATCCTCCGGAGTTGTAACAGTTGAAGAATCGCAAGGCATGGAACTCTCCTATGACATCGTTGAGGGGCTCCAGATAGACAAGGGTTATGTTTCTGCATATATGGTCACGAACGCGGAGAGAATGGAGGCCGAGATGAAGGACGCTCTCGTACTTCTCACTGATAAGAAAATCGGCAACGTGCAGGAGATTCTGCCACTTCTTGAAAAAGTCGTGCAGTCGGGGAAGAAAGAGCTCGTGATTATCGCCGAAGATGTTGAGGGAGATGCGCTCTCCACATTTATTGTGAATAAGCTACGAGGAGCGTTCTCTGTGCTCGCGATTAAAGCTCCCGGTTATGGGGATAGAAAGAAAGAGATGCTGGCTGATATTGCCACTGTAGTTGGCGGGACCGTTATCACGAGCGAGGTCGGCATGACGTTTGAGAATGCAACGCTCGCTATGCTCGGTAAGGCGAATCGCGTTGTGTCTACAAAAGATTCAACGACTATTGTCGGCGGGAAGGGTAAGAAAGCAGACATCTCTGCGCGCGTCGCGCAGTTGAAGACGCAGCTACAGAATACTGATTCTAAGTTTGATAAGGAGAAATTTGAAGAGCGCATCGCGAAGCTCTCGGGCGGAGTCGCGGTTATCAGTGTCGGCGCTGCTACAGAAACAGAGATGAAATATTTGAAGGATAAGATAGATGACGCGGTAAAAGCGACAAAAGCGTCAATAGAAGAGGGAATAGTAGCCGGCGGTGGTACTGCTCTCGCGAAAGTCGCGAAGAAGCTTGCCGCGCAGGATAATAACAAATTGAGTGCAGATGAAAAAGCCGGCTACGACATCGTCGTACGCGCTCTGGAAACTCCACTCGCGCAGATAGCGATTAACGCAGGAAAGGACGATGCGTCGCTTATCGTCTCTAAAGTGCAGTCGGGTAAGGCGAACGCCGGCTACAATGCGCTCACTGATGAAATAGTTGAAGACATGCTCGCCGCTGGCATCGTGGACCCAGTGAAGATGCCGCGCATGGCGCTGGAGAACGCCGTCAGCGCCGCGGCGCTCCTGCTCACCACCGAGGCCGCCATCGCCGACATCCCCGAACCGAAATCTCCTCCAGCCTCCGGCGGCATGGGCGGAATGGATTACTAGCATTTTGTGCTACACCTGGTGTAGCACACTGTGAAATAAAAAAGCCGGGTCGCTGCCCGGCTTTTCGTGGTCTACTTTTGGTCAGGAAACTCCAGCCAACCCTTTCGATTTGTTACGGAATAGAATCCCGTGAAGTCAGAAGGCCATGGGGCTGAAACTGGTTGCCAAGGTTTTTTCGTGATGTCCTTTCCGCCACCGCAACAGAATCCCTCGATTTCAAAATTTAAAGCGAGTTCGCGACTTGGCCCACCTCTTGGGCGTCGCGCAGATCCAGTGATTTGGCAAGCAAGTTGTATTCGGTCGGTTCGTTTACCATCGTGGGGAATAAGTGTAAAACTCACTTTTTCATGGTATTGATATTGCGAGACCATGAGTTCCATCCGATCAGGACCGTTCACGATTTGGAACTTTTTAGTAGCCATACGGCTCTCCTTGCAAAGATCAGTCTCGATTACGGAGTAGAGACCCGCCTCCCTTGTTGCAATTATCCGCAACGACCCATCCATCCGAATGGGAATTGCCTCACTTCCATTTGCCATACTCCTCTTTCTCACCAAAATGTC
>CAZVYA010000027.1:0-7691 GCA_964631225.1 uncultured Candidatus Saccharibacteria bacterium | reverse complement strand
GGAATACGTTTACGTAGACTCCATACAGTTATAATCCGGATTGTAATCCAACGAAGGACGTTAACGTGTTCCTCGAGCGATTAGACGGCTCGACCGCGGGACAGATCATGGATACGGGGAAAGCATCACTCCATACATACTTCAATATCGGCGGATATGGCAACTGGGCAGAGCCGGGGCAATACCGTGTTTACGTAGCCAACCGATTAACCGGAGCCAACGACAGAAGCGACGCGCCGTTCACACTTCTGCCTCGTGGTATAGACATAAGGGTAAACGGTTCTGACGGACCGGTAACGCTTACCGACAACCAGCCGATAACCGTCACGTTCAAGGCCGGGGCAACATTTCAGAACTGCATGCTCAACGGCGTTCGCGAGAACGTCAACGGCGGGCCTGGCGTCGAGTTTGGCAACAAATATCCGATTGGCTCGACATTCAACGGCTACGCCTACGCTCCGACGCCGGGTTCATCCACGGCAATCTACATTACCTGCACGAAGGCTGACGGAAGTACTCGCGGTGATAGCGTCCAAGTCAACATGGGAGGAACGGTCGCCTCGCTTAAAATCACAAGCCCGAACGGTGGAGAACAAATTGTCATTGGTCAACCCCGCATGATTCAGTTCAATGCGACAGGTGTGAAAAGTGCGTCAATAGCACTTTATGCAAACGACAAATGGTTGAAATGGATACAAAAAGATATCTTTTTCAGAGATAACGACGGGTTACAACAGCAGTGGATACCGTCCGGAGTTGAACAGGAAGCCGCAGCTCTCGGTAGCGTGTTCAAAATCTACATTACAGGCCAAAAATCAGACGGTTCCGGTTACGTGGACGACAAGAGCGACGCGCCGTTCGGATTTATAGTAAATAGTACGTCCTGTGTTGCACCGAAAATCGCAGGCAACATTCTCGTAGCCACGGAATCGAGCCCAAATCAACAGTGGGGGCAGAACTTATCTGCTGACCAAGCTGTAACGTGGAGCTCACCCAACCTGCCTCCGTGGGGCGTTATGTCTGGCAATCAAATAAACTTTACTGCGCCTCCTTACACCGGTACATACTCGTACACGCTTGTCGCCACCAACGGTTGTGGCGGTAAAGACAGTAAAACGATGACCATCTATATCACCAACGGTTCAGCGGTGCTAGACCAGAGTTCGATGACTTCCGATTCTGGTACCCCAACGATATCTGGGACCTCGCCAAATGTCGGAGCAGTCGGTGTTGTTATAAGTAATAGCGGAGGTAAAATGTATGGAAGCGGACTAGTCGGTAATAACGGTGGCAGATGGTCCGTCAATGTCTCGCCTCCACTTCCATCCGGAACATACACAGTCAGTGTCTATAACTACTTCAGTAATGTTCTTCTTACGACAGGCTCACTTGTAGTCAAGGAACTTGTTTCTGCACCGACGCTAACTCTTACCGCCAGTCCAACAACGATTACCGCCGGACAATCCGCGACGCTTTCGTGGTCATCTGCCAATACCTACTATTGTTCTGACGAGGGAGGCAAGCAGAGCACGAGCGGTTATATGTCCACCGATGTTCTCTATTCCACAAGGACCTTCACAGTAACTTGTTCCGGTGCCGGTGGCTCGGTCACAAAAAGCGTGACAGTCAACGTTCAACCGGCTCCGGTAACGGCGTCGTCAGCTACGGTTGATATGAAGGTAAACGGCTCCGACGGGCCGATAATGCTCTCGGATAATCAGAGTATTCTCGTAAGTTTGTCGACAAAAAACATCAATTCTATGTCCTGCACTATATCAGGCGTTCGCGGAGCACCGGGGATAGCCAGTAGCCCGTCACAGATACCTATGATGGGGGACTACAACCAATATAGCTTCTACGCATATGTGCCGAGTTACTCAACGAGCATAGTAGTGCAGTGCACGGGGACAGACGGGAGTTCGCAGTCCGACAGTGTGTATGTAACGTCCAGCCAGAATCAGTCGGCATCTGCACTAAATGCGTTTAGCAACGCGGCGTCGGTACCGGCCATTAACCCACAGCCAAAGTTCAGTTACGTATGGAATAACGACCTACAGATCGGCTCCCTCCTCTATGAAGACACAAAAGCTCTTCAGGTCGCGCTCGCCAAAAATGGAGTCTACGCGGGAGAAGTAACAGGCGGATTCTATAACCAAACGTACTCAGCTGTACAAGCCTTCCAGCAGAAGTACGGTATTGAGGCGACAGGGTTTGTGGGACCAGTGACGAGAGAAAAACTCAATTCACTCTACTCAAAATAATGCACAAGCGGTGAGTAGGTAAGAGTGAGTGTGCGCTATACTGTCTATAATGCTCTTCAAGTATCACGCGATTGACCAAGACGGACACGAGAGGGACGGGACTATTGAGGCACCGTCACAGGATGTAGCCGTCGGTGCGCTCCAGAGGCGCAACCTTATCATCTCGAATATTGAGTCCGCCGATAAACGTTCTTTGCTCGAGATGGACTTCGACTTCTTCAGCAGGATCTCCAACAAGGATATAGTTATTCTCTCTCGACAGATAGCGACGTTGTTTGAGGCGCAGGTTAGCGCTCTGCGCATCTTCCGTCTTCTCGCCGCCGAGGTTGATAATAAGAAGTTAGTGGCTATCCTTTCAGCAGTCGGAGACGACCTTCAGGGCGGGAGCCCGATAAGTAAGGCGCTCGCGCGCCACCCAAAGGTGTTCTCCATTTTCTACGTAAATATGGTTCGCTCCGGCGAGGAGTCTGGTAAGCTCTCTGATACTTTCGTTTATCTCGCTGACTATTTGGACCGCACCTACGACATCGTTAGCAAGGCAGAAAACGCACTCATATATCCCGCGTTCGTCATCGCCGTCTTCTTCGGCGTCATGGCGCTTATGTTGACCATGGTGATACCGAAGATTAGTGCGATTCTCATCGATTCCGGCCAGGAGGTCCCGATCTATACCAGCATCATCATCGGCTTCTCAAACTTCCTTGTTAGTTATGGTATTTTCGTACTAATAGCGCTTATAGCAGGAGGCTTCTATCTATGGCGGCTGGGGAAGACCGAGAAGGGGAAGCTCGTGCTGGACAGCTTAAAGCTTTCCGTCCCTTATGTCGGCGACCTCTATAAGAAGCTGTATCTCGCGCGCATAGCTGACAACTTCGCGACCATGCTCCTCTCAGGCGTTTCGGCGGTCGAGGCGATAGAGACTACCGGTTCTATCGCTGGGAATGCAGCCTACACCGCCATACTCACCCAAGTAGGCAACGACGTGAAGGGCGGTTCCTCCATATCCGACGCTCTCGGCAGGCATCCTGAGATGCCCGGCATCATGGTGGCGATGGCGAAGGTGGGCGAGGAGACCGGCGAATTGGGCAAAATATTCACGACTCTCGCTAGGTTCTACAACCGTGAAGTTAGTAATGCAGTCGACACCTTGGTCGGCCTAATTGAGCCGATTATGATTGTCTCGCTCGGTCTAGGGGTAGGCGTTCTTCTCGCCGCCGTTCTTCTACCCATATATAATCTCGCTGGCTCTATATAAGTGGGCCGACGCTTCGGTCGGCCCCCCGACCAGAGCGTCGGGGCTATCCACACCCCCTGTTCCAGAGACGCGCCGAGGGCGTACAATGAGTCCATTAGCCGAATATAATAAATTATGTACAAAAATCGTTCCAAGGGTTTCACCCTCATCGAATTACTCGTCGTTATTGCCATCATCGGTATCCTCTCTGCCGTCGTGCTCGCCTCTTTGAACACGGCCCGCTCTAAGGGCAACGATGCCGCTATCCAGTCTGACCTTTCTACCATCCAGACGCAGGCTGAGATATTCTACGGCACAGGCAATACATACGGTGCTGCTCAGGCCACATGTACTGGCGCAGTCTTCGCCGACCCAACTATCACAAAGGCTATCGCTGGCGCAGTAACTGCCAGTGGCGGAACGGCTGCTGTCTGTAACAACACGACAAGCGCGTACGCCGTCGCCGTAAAACTGTCTTCAGATACCACCCGCTGGTGGTGCGTTGACTCGACAGGCGGTTCTAGTAAGAGCACAACCGCTCTCGGCACGAACACTGTTTGTCCGGCAGCCAACTAGTCGCATTTAAGAAAGAACCCCGCCCGTTCTTAGGAACGGGCGGGGTTCTGCTATGATGCACTAATGTTTATAGCGCCTATAGCACTATTCGTTCTCGGCGCGGTCGTAGCCAGCTTCGTAGGAGTGCTCTCAGGCCGTCTTAATACAGGACAGAGCTTTCTGTCCGGTCGTTCCCGTTGCGACGCCTGTAATACTCCTCTCCACCCATTCGTGCTTGTGCCGATTATCTCGTACGCTATTTCAGATGGGCGCGCGCGCTGCTGCGGCGCGCGCGTCTCACTAACATCGCCAGTTGCAGAACTTCTGCTCGGCGCCCTATTTGTTCTCTCATATCTAACAATCGGTCTCACGCCGGCACTCCCGCTATTTCTCATCTCGCTTTCAATGCTTCTCGCTCTCGTGCTCTATGACCTCAGTCACCACATATTGCCGACGTCATTTCTCGCGTTGTTTGTTACAGCGAGCGCCGCGTCTGGATTCTTTCTCGCCACGTCTCTCTCGGCGTTCTATTCTTCTTTTCTGACCGCATTTCTTATAGCGATGAGTCTCGCACTCGTACATCTTCTCTCAGGCGGGCGCGCTATGGGCTTCGCGGATGCGCCGCTTTCTCTCGGCCTCGCTCTTCTGGTCGGCGATGCGGCTCTTTCCGGTTTCGTTTTTTCCTTTTGGATCGGTGCGGTTGTCGGCATATTCGTATTGTTACGCAGGCCTACTGGCTCTAGAATAGGAACAGAGGTGCCGTTCGCGCCGTTTCTGGCGGCCGGCTTCCTCCTCGCATACTTCACCCAATGGAATCCATTCGCTATTCTCGCGGTACTACCTTGAACTTGTCGAAGGGCTTCACTCTAATCGAATTGATGGTGGTGCTTACGATAATCGTCGTTCTGACGACTGTCATACTTACAAGTCAGAGTTCTTTCAATAAAACGCTCATTCTAGCCAACACGGCATACGATATAGCGCTCACACTGCGTTCCACAGAAACATTCGGCCTCGGCAGCCGCGCCGCCGGTACCGCGACGAACGTCGGGTACGGCATTCACCTCTCCAGCGGTGCTACAAACTCTTTCATTCTTTTCGCAGACTCTTATCCGGGACCATCCTGTGGTACTCCGGACTGTAAGCCGGGAGATCATGTCTATACCAGCACTGATGTCCTCGTGCAAATGTATCAGCTAAATAACGGCATCTCTATTCAAAACTTCTGTGCATTCTCCTCCGGCTCCGGCGGCTGGTCATGTGCTGCAAGCGGGCAGCTCTCTTCGCTAGACATCGTGTTTACGAGGCCTAATCCGGCGCCGTTTATGAGCACGAACGGTTCGTATTCGGCGCCCCCGTTCTCTTCAACGGCGGCGTGCATGTCACTGGCCTCGCCTAGCGCGCCAAGCGGACCCTATCGATACATCTCGGTAGGGTCGTCCGGACAGATAATCGCGAACGCCACTTCATGTCCATGAAAAAATCTCGCGGATACACTCTTATAGAACTCATAGTTGCCGTTGGGCTCTTCGCACTTGTAATGCTGTTAGCCTCAGGCGCGTATCTCTTTATGATAGGTCTGAATCGGCAGGCACAAGGCATTGCCACCGGCATCGACAACCTCTCCTTCGCGCTCGAGACGATTACGCGCAACATACGTACCGGCTCCGCATACAACTGTGCCGGCATCGGCGACTGCTTCCCGTCTCCGCGAGACAGCTTCACCTTCGTTCCGGCCGGCGGCACTGCGGCCGTTACCTACACTCGAGGGACTCAGTCTGGGCCGAACGGCGTGGTAGGTAGTATCGTGGACAGTACGGGAGCCGTCCTTACTGACCCGTCGGTGAACGTCACGTCGCTCGCGTTCTACGTTACCGGTACGAAGAATGCGCAGACAACGCCGGACGACTTCCAACAACCGCACGTCACAATCGTTGTCACGGGGTCGGTTACCTACGGACCTCAGGCTGGGAGGACCGAGGCGTTTAATATTCAGACCGGTGCGACTATGCGCGGGACCGACCTATAAGTATGAAAGGCTTTACACTTATCGAAGCGATGATTGCTGTCACCATCCTGACGCTATCGGTCGCCGGCCCCTTGTTTACCGCCAATAGAGCTATTCTCGCGGCAGAAACGGCGCGCGACCAGCTCACCGCCTCATATCTCGCACAAGAGGCTATAGAATATGTGCGGATGATGCGCGACGATGCATTTTTGGACGCATTCAGAAATAATGACCCAATGGCTTCGACAAACGCATGGAACGACTTCGTAGGCGGGACGAGTGCATGGTCCATTACTTCGTGCATTGCAACTCCGTGCACGCTCGACCCTACGTTACCGATGGGCCACACGAGCGGATATTCGCTTGCCGCGTACTCGGGCAATGCGCCGATGTATCTTCTCGGGAACGGAGTATACAGTCAGCAGAATCTGCCCGGGTCGGCGGTACAGCCATTCACGCGTACCATACAGGCGGTTACCATTTCAGCCAATGACGAACGGATTATTTCTACGGTGTCGTGGAGCTACCATGGGACTCCTTATGCGGTAACGATTTACGATCACCTCTCGCCATGGCAATAAAAAATAAAAAAAGAGGGTTCGCGCTTCTTATCGCCGTCATTTTCATGTCGGTCATGCTCTCCTTCGGTCTGGCTCTCGGCTCGCTCGGATACAAACAGCAGGTGCTCGCCTCGGCCGCAATAGCGTCGCAGTACGCATTCTATGCCGCCGACGCAGCTCTTGAGTGCGCGCTCTTCGCAGACCAGGGTGTGGGTCAAAACATTTTTGCATACCCACAAACTGAGCCGTCATCTCCGCCTGCGATGACCTGTGACGGCGCAGCACCGATAGCATCAACTAAGTCTCTGACGGCGTCACAGTGGGTCGTTACGAATCGCGTCAGGCTCGATTCAAATAAGCGTTGCGCCGATGTGACCGTCTATAAGTACACAACACCTCAGCCACCCAACAACTCGACCACGCTTCTGTTCTCGCAGGGCTACGACGTGTCGTGCGATATTCTCGGCGAAAGCGGAGCACGTTTCGTGTCGCGCGGCATCAGCGCCCATTACTAGAAAAAATCGTATACTGTGCGCATGAAGGCCCCGAGAGCAGCACTAGAGCGAGCCACCAAGCTTCAGGCGCTTCTCGCGCATCACGCACACCTGTACTACACGCTGGACGCGCCGGAGCTCTCCGACGACGCTTACGACGCACTTCACCGCGAGCTTCGTGGACTCGAAGAAAAATATCCTGAACTAGCTGTTGTCGACTCTGTTACTCGACGAGTAGTTGGAGACGTGATGCCGTTTTTAAAAAAAGTCCGACACGAGATTCCGCAATGGTCGTTTAATGATGCATTTACTGAAGCAGAAATAAAAGCATTTGATGAGCGTGTGCGCAAGGTAAGCGGCTCGGTGCCGACATATGATTTGGAATTAAAAATAGACGGACTTAAAATAGTCTTCACCTACGAAAAAGGGAAGTTAGTCTGCGCAGCGACGCGTGGAGATGGAGTTGTCGGCGAAGACGTTACGCACAACGTCCGTACTATTTCCTCAGTACCGGAACATTTATCGCGACCCGTAAACTTGATTGCAGAGGGGGAGGTGTATCTCACACTCTCCGGTTTT
>CAZVYA010000026.1:0-7722 GCA_964631225.1 uncultured Candidatus Saccharibacteria bacterium | reverse complement strand
GACCGTCTTCGCGGTCTGAAAGAGAACGTCATCCTCGGCCGCCTTATTCCTTCCGGCACCGGCTTCAATGGCAGCAAGAAACATGCTCACATCGCGAAGCTTCAAGCAGAGCGTCCCGCCGCCTCTCTCCCTTCTCGCACCACCTCCTTCGCTCCACGCACTCCCCGCGCGCTCTAAGCAGGGAAGTATAAAAAAGTAGAACGGCGTGGAACCCCTGAGTTCCACGCCGTTTGCGTTACGATTTCTTCTTCCTGCCGGCGATGAAGAGAATCGCGCCGGTACCCAGGAGAGCGACCCCTCTGAGGAGTAGTGTTCCTGAATCAGCAATCCATGCGTTCGATAGGCCATACAGGCCATAGGCCCCAAAGAGCAGACCTAATACTTGCGTGAGGTTCATATTGTCTCCCGGTTAGTTTCCCGAGAACCAGATTAGCATATATGGATTTTTTGTCAAGCCACAGTGTGACGAGGTAGAATCAAGACACTATGGCGAAGGATACGGTGGCGGAGATTAAAGAAAGATTGAGCATACAGGACATAATTAGTCCGTATGTGAAGCTGAAGCGGGCTGGGAAGTCGCTCGTCGGGCTATGCCCATTTCATAAAGAAAAAACGGGCTCGTTCCACGTGAGTATTGAGCGCGGGAGCTGGCACTGCTTCGGCTGTGGTATCGGCGGGGACGGGTTCTCGTTTATTGAGAAAATTGAGGGAGTGGATTTCAAGGGTGCACTGAAAATTCTTGCAGAGAAAGCTGGCGTGACTATTGAATATTCTGGCAGTGGCGCGAGCCGCGAAGAGCAAACCAAGAAAGAAAAATTACGAGCGCTGATGGGCCGTGCGAGCGAGTTGTATGCGGGAAAACTTCTAGGAAGTCCTGCAGAGAAGTATGCGAAGAGTCGCGGGCTTACCGATAAAACGATTTCTGCATGGCGTCTCGGCTATGCTCCAGACGAATGGCGCGCGCTTCTTGAGGCTTTCACAGCAGAAGGATTTACTATTCCAGAACTGCTCTCAGCTGGGCTGATTAAAGAGGCAGACGGTAAGCAGGGCACCTACTATGACAGATTCCGTAATCGGCTGATGTTCCCGATACGCGACAGTGCCGGTAGAGTCGTCGCGTTTACCGGTAGGGCTCTCGCGAGTGACGATTTGGCGAAGTATCTTAATTCACCTGAAACGGAGCTCTATCATAAGTCTGAAATCTTATACGGCATGGACGCGGCGAAGGACGCGATACGGGTGCGTAAGTTCACGATGCTCGTGGAGGGCCAAACAGACGTGCTCCACGCGCATCAGGCGGGGTTTGGAAATGCGGTGGCGCTCTCCGGCACTGCTCTTTCAGAAAAACATCTTGCGCTGATGAAACGCTATAGCGATAATCTCATGCTCGTCTTGGATGCTGATCCAGCCGGTCTCGGCGCGACCGCGCGCTCAGCGGCACTCGCGCTCCACTCCGGTCTACGCGTGAAGGCGGCTCGGTTGCCGAGTGGCAAGGACCCAGCGGACTTAATTAGCGAAGACCCAAAGGACTTCGCGAAGCGCATTACCGAGGCGAAGCCTATTGTTGAATTCTTTCTCGCCGAGCTCGCCGAACGCGAGCGCGATGCACACCGTCTCCTGCGCTCCGCCGAGGCCATCGTACTTCCGCTTATCTCAGCTATGCCGAGCCCGATGGAGCGCGAGCATTTTATTCAGTCTACCGCCCGCGCGCTCTCACTCTCTGGCGAGGCTGTCCGCGAATCGCTCAAGCGCTTATCAAAACAGTCGGCGGCCGTACAAGGTTCGAACTCAGCCACGAATTCTCAAGGTCGAACCTTTGCGGCTCGATCGGCGCGAGAAGTCCGCTCCGAACAGCTTCTCGCCGTTGTCCACGCATACCCTGAAACCCCCCTTGCCAAACGTGTAAAAGTCGAGTATTGTCGAATTACTGAAGCCGAGCAGCTTCCCAGCGATATTTCCTCTGAGCCGGCTCTGTTCAAGGCTGAACAGACGTTCGGTGAGGACCCGCGAGAGGACGCCGCAGACGAGCTTCTCCGCGCCTTTGAAGA
Source organism: uncultured Candidatus Saccharibacteria bacterium (assembly GCA_964631225.1). GTDB lineage: Bacteria > Patescibacteriota > Minisyncoccia > Phycocordibacterales > Phycocordibacteraceae > C7867-001. The sequence goes on along the minus strand of CAZVYA010000026.1, from coordinate 5,674 downwards.
AGCGGTTATCCGCGAGGCGTATCAGGAGGCCGTGATGACATTACGTAGGGCCGAGGTCGCTAGCGACGCGGCCGCGGTTGGCAGTGCTCAGGCAGCATGCGCGAAACTATCCGCGCGCCTCTCAGCGTTTTAATAGTATTACCGGCGTCGGTTATTTATTTCATTTATTTTTTGGCATGGCGACTTCTAAAAAAAAGAAAAAAACTTCTAAAAAAATCACGAAGTCGCGTCACGCGAGGGTGATTAAGCGCGTGTCCAAAAAGAAAACCGCGAAGCCCAAGCACACTAAGAAGCAGGTTGTCCGCCTAGCAGTGAGGGGTGCACGAGCGAAGGCAGCGATGCAGAAGGCGGTCTCCGCCGAGGCTCTCATAGAGAAGGGTAAGGAGCGCGGCTATGTCACCTACAGCGAAATTTTGAAATCATTTCCGCACGTTGAAGGCGATATCAGCTTCCTTGAATCTCTCTACGAACGGTTCTCTATCGCAGGCGTTGACGTGCTTGAGGGCGGAATGTTGGAAGATGCAGCGGACGAATACCTCGCCACGCGTAATATTAAAGACCGCCACTCCACCGGCTACGACTCTATCCAGATTTACCTCCGCGAGATAGGGCAGTACCCGCTTCTCACAGCCGCCGAGGAGCGCGGTCTAGCCCAGCGCATCGAGAAGAGCGACGCCGAGGCGCGCAATATTCTCGCGAGGAGTAACCTCCGCCTAGTCGTTTCTATCGCGAAGAAATATGTCGGTCGCTCGCCTGATTTAACCCTGCTTGATTTGATTCAGGAAGGGAATCTGGGACTTTTCCGCGCGGTAGACAAGTTCGACTGGAAGAAAGGCTACAAGTTTTCAACCTACGCGACGTGGTGGATCCGCCAAGCGATTACCCGCGCTCTCGCCGACCAGTCACGCACCATTCGCATTCCCGTCCACATGGTGGAGACTATCGCAAAATATAAGCAAGTGTCGCGTCGCCTTGCGCAGGCGCTCGGTCGCGACCCTCAGCCCGAGGAGATCGCGGTAGAGATGGGTGTAGAACCGGAGAAGATTTATCAGATAGAGAAGATTAATCAGGACACGCTCTCATTGGAGAATCCGGTTGGTTCAGACGACGACGAGCGCTCAACGCTCGGTGATTTTATCCCCGACGATAAGATTCCTTCGCCTGTGCAGGAGTCCTCAGAACGCATTCTCGGTGAGCAGGTGCGCCAAATCCTGAGCGACCTCTCGCCCAAGGAGCGTAAGATTCTAGAGATGCGACACGGCCTCATGGACGGCATCTACCACACGCTTGAAGAAGTTGGTCGCGAGTTCGGCGTTACCCGCGAACGCATCCGCCAGATTGAAGCAAAGGCACTTGAGAAGATTAGAACCCACGACAGCGCCCGCCACTTAAAGTCGTATTAGCACGCTTTTCGTATAAAAGTTAAAACGCGCGGTGACTTTTGTCTCCCGCGCGTTTTGACGTTTGTATCTTGTTGCATCAGAGCATTCCGCAGCCCTGATAAGAGTGCCATCCTTTGAGTTGACCATCTTCGTCATTGATCTCCTCGTTGCCATTAAAGCGATCCCCGAACCGGTGATTATGCCATACGTTCCTCGGACTGAAATTCCTGTAGGAGTATTTTCCATACTGGAAAAATTCAGGACCGCGGCCGCCGAAGAATTGTTTATCTCCATAAGCCGCACGAAGCGCAGCCTTGAGACAAGGAATGACGACTTCGTTGTACTCGCCGAGATATTGCATAATCCACACTGGCGTCTCTTCGTAAGAGGTGATAGTCGTCCCGCCGCTTCGTGTGCTCAACTGCGTGACGTGATACGTATCGACGACCCTCCACGGATCACGAATATATTCGATGGTCTTAGAGCCGGGTAGCCAAAGGACCGATTTTTTCTTCGGGCTGTTCGCGTAGCCGTTGTTCATCGCTTCGAAGAATACGTCCTTCATTTCGGCGCGGAATGCGTCTGTTTTTGCAAGCTCTCTGAGTTCTTCAAGACTTAACATGGTTAACCCATTATGATGTTGTTTTAACCCGATGGATATCGGTGGCAGGGAATCCTGCCAGAACAATTTCAACCTGCCATTATCATACACCACCTCATCCCGTTTCGTCAGGGTATCCCCCAAGATGTACCGGTCGGCACAAGTTGGGGATAGTGGCTATACGAGGGAGTGCGGAAATGTAGTATGGATACATATGGGAGTCGTCGAACAAAGCGCGAAGCGACAGCGTCGCTGGGGAGCGTTTCAGACTGCTGTACTCTATGCCGCGGTTGGTGGGCTCATGGTCGCGACAGGGGCCGTACCGGACTTTCGAAAGATTCTAAAATATTATGCAGGCAATGCGAAAGGCTCAAAATTTAATTACAAAGCCAAGTCGGTACTCGGACGTCTCTCCGCCAAAGGACTCATTACTTTTGAAGAACGCGATGGGAAGCGATACGCGCGTTTGACGAAAGTCGGAGAACAAGCGCTTAAACTTGAAACGTTACGAGACGCAGGAATGCGTAAGCCGAAGCGATGGGATAAGCGGTGGCGCGTGGTTATATTCGATATTCCCGAACGAAGAAGGACTATTCGCGTACGATTGCGGCGATTTATGGACGAGTTTGGATTCGTGCGATTGCAAGATAGCGTTTGGGTGTATCCATATGATTGTGAAGATCTCATAGCACTAGCGAAAGCGAAGTTCCGTATCGGCCTGGACGTACTGTACATGATCGTTGAACAAATTGAGCACGACAAACATCTACGCGAACATTTTGCATTACCGATTGAGTAAGGGTGTACATCCCCAAGATGTACCGGTCGGCACAAGTTGGAGATAGTCTATACTAATGATGATATGAGTGACAGGAACAAAGACGTTAAGAAAAGAAGATTACCGATTAAGCACTGGAGCCACTCCAGCCTGATGGCGTTTTTAAGGAATCCGCTCGCTTGGTATAAGAGGTATGTAGAGGAGATTTATGATAATCCGCGTACGCCTGCCTCGATAGTTGGCAGCGCGGGGCACCTCGCGCTGGAGAATTTTTATAATGGAGTGGAGAAGGAGGTTGCGATACAAAAGGGTCTGGAATATCTGCGCAATATCGCAGACTTTGAAATAGACTTCGGCAGAGCGAAGTCGCGTGCTGCGAAGAAAAAGAAACGTGCATTGATGGAACAAGAATATCTCCGAGCTATCGGCTATTATCTCGCGCGCCCACCGCGCCATAAAGTGCTCGGCGTGGAGGTGCGTGGAGTGGTTGAAGTAGGAGGACTTCCTATTCCTATTAAAGCCATTTCAGACTTGGTTGTGGAATCAAAAGTGCAGAAGGGCGCAGTAGATATAGTGGACCATAAGTTCGTCGCGTCATTCTCTAAGGGCGGCTCCGCGAAGTCGCTCTTCGTTATTCAGGCGATTTTTAATTACTACACTGTTCGAGAAATGTTCGGTAAGCCGGTGAGGAGATTTATCGTGTATGAGTGTAAGAAGACCAAGAATGCTGATGGCTCTCCGCAGATGCGCCGGTATGTCGTAGACTTCAAGGAGCGAAAAGAAGATTTTAAAGTCTTCCACCGGCTTATAAACGATGCGACTGAAGAAATCGCGCGCAAGCGGCTCTACCTACCGAACCCGTCCGACATGTTCGAGGGTGACAACTCGTTTGATATCTATCGACTTGAACTCGTTGATGATGCGCTCGCCGACGAACCAGAAAATGGTCGCGCTCCGGGCCGCTAGGCCAAGTCTTACTACCATTTTCCGGTTCGCCGGCTTGCGCTACTGCGCGAGGGCTTGGTCAACTAGCTGTCTCACGGCATCGTAAGAGTAGCCGCCGGCCATGACGACCGGATTTTCACCATTCACCAGAATAACCGAATACGGAGTCCCGCGTGCACCCATGTCTAGTGCATTCTGTCGGTCTGCGTCGATGCGCTCATCAAGATCTGTGGGGACTGTTGAGTAACAGGTGGCAAATGCGTCGCCGGAGATGCCTGCAGAAGCTGCTAGCGTCCCATAGTTAGACGGATCAGCTGGCTGAGCGGAGAAGAGTGCATCCGAGAATTTCCAAAACGCATCATTGCCCGCGACCGAAGCGGCGCATTCGGATGCACGCGCGTGAGAGCGCGCGTTCGGGTGAATCTCGGAGAGAGGGAACTGGCGGAATACCCATGCGACATTTCCGCTAGCGGCCTCGTCAACAATGATTTGGTGGAGAGTGTCGTGGAAGCCTCTGCAGAAGTCGCAGTCGAAGTCTGAATACTCAATAATCACCACAGGCGCAGTCGGGTTACCGAGGATATGGTCGGTGGCGCTAACTGGTCGCACCAGAGATGGGTTGCCATCAGCCGCGGTCGGTTCTGCTATAGAGAAATACACGGCTCCGGCGACGATAATTCCGCCGGCGATAATCGCTAACGGGACAGTGAGAGAAGTTTTCATAACGGTAAGGCGTGGGTCATAGCTGGAGCAACTATAGCTGAAGGTTGACCCCAAAGCGAGGTGTCTATCTTAATATCGCGAATGTCGCGGAGGTCTTTATATTTGAGTACGCCGTTCGCGAGCGCGTAGTCATAGAGCTCGCGCGTGATACGAACGTCCTCGATGCAGTACTTGGCGACTTCGTCTTTCTTTCCGGCCTTCCACCATTCGCCAGCTTTTAATCCGTCGCCGGACTTTCCCCGACCGAGCGTAGCCTCGGCGAGCGATTGGAGGCGGATGCGTCTGCCCAAGACTTTCTGCACGTCAGAAAGTAAGTCCAGAGAACGTATGTGCGAGAGGTCGCCTGGGTAATAGCGATTCAGAAGAGGGATATCGAACGAGTCGGAGTTAAAACCGACAAGCATGTCTGTGTTTTCTAGAATCGGCCAGAGCCTATGCAGGTCTTCTTTGAAGTAGGACGAATATTCGCCGGTTTCTGAATCGTGAACTCCGACAACGGTGAGCTCCTGCTCCCTCACGTCTATATGACCGCGTATCATTGAGTCAGAGATCGACTCGATATCGAAGGTGATGACGCGCATATAGTTCAGGACGCGGCGCGCCCTACTTCGCCGAGGCCACGAAGGGCGAGTACCAGTTCAGGAACAGAAAGCACCCTCTCCTCGCTCGTCGCTAGAATCTTCATCCGCACTTCTTTTTTCGTTACTTCGTCCGCGCCGTAGGCGACGAAGAATGGAATGTCGCGCTTCACCGCATCTTTAATCTGGTCGCCGAGTGCGCGAGAAGTAAGGTTAACGAACACTCGCGCGCCTTCTTTGCGAAGCGTATCGGCGAATGCTTGTGCTATCGGAATATCGCCCTCCTTTGGAGTGCCGAGGTAGAGCTGAGGCTTGCGCGAGTTCGCATCTAGCGGTAGCGAATGCGTTTCAAGAAAGTCGCCGAGCGTGACGTCTCCGATGGCGAACCCGACGGCGGGAATCGGCTCCCCGCCGAAGAGCGCCATCAATCCGTCGTAGCGCCCGCCGCCGAATAGCGCACGCGGGTTCGCCGGGTTCGTGTCATATATCTCGAAGACCGTGCCGGTGTAGTAGTCGAACCCGCGCGTGATGCCGGAGTCGAAGACTGCGTTACCTACGCCGCGCTTCTTAAGCGCGGCGATGAACGTCTCAACCGGCCCTGAGTCAATGAGCGAGAGAGGGTCCACCTTTGATATGGCCTCGGACGCTGCTTTAAATTCTTCAGGAC
>CAZVYA010000025.1:0-7726 GCA_964631225.1 uncultured Candidatus Saccharibacteria bacterium | reverse complement strand
GTTCGGCCACATAGCAACGAATGCTTCGAGTAGATCGCGCATATCTCTGCGTCCGCCGCAGCGGGGCGTGACCACCACGGCGCCAAGGCCATCAATAGTGCCGAGTTCCCATCTTTTGGCACCAAGGTCGCAGTCGCACGTGAGGACCGCGATGAAAGTCTCGGGAGACTGTTTATGCAGATCCGTCACCGTTGCTATCGCCTGACGGAATGCGGAGTATCCTGCATAAACGACGGCGACATCGGGATAGCTCTGCCGTGCAGTCTGGTCGGCCATTGCGGCAGCGACCGCCACCTGTCCCTGGCGAGCGTCCCTCGTCGCGGAGTCCAGCTCCCTGTTCGCAGCCGCGAAGTCACCGACGGCGGCCGCTCGAAGAGCCCTCTCCGTCGAATCAAAGATTTCGCAGAGACTCGCCGGCTGTGCACCGCCTGCCGAAACAGCGATTTCCAAATTCGGATCTCCGGTCTCGACTGGGCCGCTGTTGTGGCCAGTAACTTCGTTGTAGGTTGAGAAGAACGCGCGGAGACCGTTCTTCCCGTCGATCAATTTCGGTATTACTGACCCAACAAATTCTTCGGTGCCGATTGTGTTAGCTGGCTGACTGGGCATCGATGCCTCCTATGGATATTAAACGACTGTAGAACAACTGGCCGCTATAATACAGCACAGACTATGCTTGTCAACGATTACTTTTTTGTGGCTGGAGGAACGTCCGGAGTGACGTAGAAGAACAGGAGGTTTCTCTTTATTTCTTCAAACACACGGTCATTTTTTAAGCCCGTGAGTCCGGCCGCCTTTTTTTGTGCGAGCATCTCGTTTATTTTTTGCAACTCCAGCTCCAGAATCGGGACGAGAGTTGTTCCCCCGACGCTTTTTGCATACTCAACAAACGTTTCAAGCTGGAGGGATATCTCCTCCAGAATTGTCACCTGCGCCGGATGCGTAGCCAATTCCCTATTTTTCCTATTCACCCACAAGAGGCCGAGTTCAGTCACGCGGTCTACTTCTACGCCGACGACAACGTGCGGAATGTTACGCAAAGGGCCGGCGAATTTCTGATTTCTCGGACGGTCCGCTAGAAAATATTTCACGCTGCCAAGTTCTCCCTTATTAATGTTGTCGCGTATCCCCCTAAATTTCTTGCTCAGGTCCTCACTCCCGAACGTTACGTCGACGCCGAGCGCCAAGTGCGTGATGGTGTCGTCAGCGTCATGGGTCTCTACGACCATGTCCACCTTGTTTCTATAGTCATCGAATCGGGATGTTTTTGTAACTTGGGAGTTTGGCACCCATTCGTTCATCTCCGCCTGTTCGCAGAATACGGCTTCAAAAATATCTCCATACTTTTTTATAGGCGACGGCTCGAACTTCTTTTCAGTCCTTTCTACCCATGCGATATCGTCCTGAATCTCATCATCGCTGTAGATACCCCTGAATTTTTTCAAGTCGACCTCACAAGAAGTGAGAAACTCTTTGGCGCGCTCGGCAGGGTTCGCGGGAGGACGGTTAATCCCCCCTCCCGCCGCATTAGCATTGTGCATATGGCTGAGAGTGTACCACTGTCGTGAAGTGGAACGAACATTGACATGGTAAAGACAAAGATATATAGTCACATGAGATAAATTTGAAAGGACTAACGATGGGAAAACTGTCAAAGGCAGTACCGGAACACTTTTCGATAGGGGACATCACCAAGTACTTCAAAAAGAATCCGGCGCGGCTGGTTGAGTACGTCAGGACGGGGCTCAACAAGAGAGTTTCCGTCATGGGCGTCCACTTCGCCCAGCTGGCCAGAATGGTCGGCATCCCGCTTCTATTCGATGGCCAGATCTATGACACGCTGCCCGAATGGTCGTGGGTCGAGCCGAACAAGTTCAAGAACGTCGGCCTCCTCCTGCTTAGGGCGGAGACGATGTTCCCGAGCCGATAGCGAACAACACCTTGAGCGCAGATGCGCTCTTTTTTATTGACTTATGACGGCCAGTCTGATACATTATATGCATCTGAAATGTCCGGTGCGCCGGACTTTCTGCTTAATAACGTGCCACATACATATTCCATATGATTGATTTGAAAACCATCAACGCAGTGCTCGGAGAGTTCGAGGACAGAGGCATAAGCCGCGCGACTATGATCGAGGCTATCGAGAGCGCGATGGCGACCGCCTATAAGCGCGAATACGGCAAGCGCGGACAGATTATCCGCGCGGCACTCGACCTCAATACCGGCACCATCGCTTTTGAACAGGTAAAGACCATCGTAGACGATACGACGGTGCGTTTCCCCGCGGAGGGTGAAGAGGCTCCAGAAGAGCACCAGCACGCGCACGGGTTCCACAACGAAGAAGAGCATCTCGCCGAGGGAGAGCTCCCGCGCTTTGACGCAGAGAAGCATATTCTTCTCAATGATGCGAAGCTGATGAAGCGTGGCGCCTCTGTCGGTGAAGAAATTATCTTCCCTCTCGAACCGCAGGATGACTTCGGACGCATAGCCGCGCAGACCGCCAAGCAGGTGGTAATACAAAAGGTGCGCGAAGCCGAGAAGCTCTCTATGATGGAGGAGTTCAGCGAGAAGAAGGGCCAAATCGTGTCCGGTATCGTCCAGAGGATGGAGCGCGGGGCGATATTCGTGGACCTCGGCCGCACTACTGGCATTATTCCCTACGAGGAGCAGATTCCCGGCGAGCGTTATCGCATGGGCGAGCGCATTCGCGCCTATCTTTATGCCGTGGACGAAGGCTTCCGCGGAGTCTATCTGCGTCTCTCACGTGCGCATCCGAAGTTCGTCGTAAAGCTTTTTGAAATGGAGGCGCCTGAACTCGCGTCCGGAGCTATTGAAGTGAAGGCGCTGGCGAGAGAGCCCGGTAGTCGTACCAAAATCGCCCTCGCCTCGCTTGATTCGCATGTTGATCCGGTAGGTTCTCTGGTCGGCCAGAGAGGAGTGCGCGTGTCTACTGTTATGAGCGAGCTCGGCGGTGAACGCATAGACATTATAGAGTGGAACGACGACGCGAAGGAGTTCGTAAAGGAGGCCCTCTCTCCGGCTACCCCGCTCGAGGTTGTTCTAGACGAAGCCGGCCACAGAGCGACCGTCACAGTAGCCGAGGATGAGCAGTCGCTCGCCATCGGTCGCGGTGGACAGAACGTCAGACTGGCTGCCAAACTTACAGGTTGGAATATAGATATCGTTTCTGCCGGCGGCACAGAGGTCGCAGAGTCAGACGGCGAGACCGTCGCGATGGCCCCCTCAGAGGAGGCCGGCGTAATGCCGACCGAAAGTGCGGAGATTATTACACAAGAAGCAGAGGAGATAACAGCGCTTCCAGCAGAAGAAGAACTTTCCTCCATTCCCGCTTCTGACGAGACTGTCGCTGATAAAGAAGAAGATCGCGACAAAGCGAAGGACGAGTAATATAATCGATAAAACAAATAATAAAATACCATGACAATACAAATCATACTTGCGTGCGGCGTTGCGGCGCTCCTCTACGGAGTATGGGCGGTCAGGTCAGTCCTCTCCCAGAGCCCCGGGAATGCCCGTATGCAGGAAATCGCAGCCGCGATCCAAGAGGGCGCGCGCGCCTACCTCAATCGCCAATACAGGACGATCACTATCGTCGGGGCGGTTATTTTCGTACTCGCATGGTACTTCCTCGGATGGCAAGTCAGCATCGGATACCTGATCGGTGCGGCTCTCTCCGGAGCAGCCGGTTATATAGGAATGAACGTTTCTGTCCGCGCCAACGTGCGTACTGCAGAAGCATCGCGGCACGGACTCTCAGAGGGTCTTTCTATAGCGTTCCGTTCAGGCGCTGTGACAGGCCTTTTAGTTGTCGGCCTCGGTCTTATAGGAATCGCCGGCTATTATGCATTCCTAACACATGGACTAGGGCTTGACGGAAATATTGAGGAACAGGCCAGAATAATCCAGAACTCGCTTGTCGCACTTGGCTTCGGTGCTTCTCTGATCTCAATTTTCGCCCGTCTAGGCGGAGGAATCTTCACAAAGGGCGCAGACGTCGGTGGCGACATGGTAGGCAAGGTGGAGGCCGGCATACCGGAGGACGACCCGAGGAATCCTGCGACAATAGCAGACAACGTCGGCGATAATGTCGGCGACTGCGCCGGAATGGCTGCGGACCTCTTCGAGACATATGTTGTGACGGCTGTCGCTACCATGGTACTCGCCTCAATCTATTTCACAGGGGGAGAGAAGTCGGCGCTTATGCTTCTCCCTCTCGGCATCGCCGGCATGTGCATTCTCACCTCCATAGCCGGAACATTCTTTGTCCGGCTCGGCGCATCAGAAAACATTATGGGAGCTCTGTATAAGGGAGTTATAGCTACAGGAGTTTTATCTCTCGTAGGATTGTGGCCGTTAATGAACAATATGATTCCGGGCGGGATGAACGCCGTGCTCACGACGATAGACGGACTTTCCTTCACGGGGAATGACCTATTCTTCGCCGGCGTTGTCGGACTTATCGTTACCGGCGCGCTAATCTGGATTAGCGAATATTATACCGGCAAAGATTTTCGTCCAGTTAAGAAGATTGCGGCGGCGTCGGTTACAGGCCACGGCACCAACGTTATCCAAGGGCTCGCGATGTCTATGGAGGCGACGGCGATGCCGGCAGTCATCATCTGTGTCGGCATCATCGTGTCATATTCTTTTGCAGGACTATTCGGCATCGCAATCGCAGTCTCAACAATGCTGTCTCTCGCTGGGATGATTATCGCACTGGACGCATTCGGTCCTGTGACGGATAACGCCGGAGGTATAGCAGAGATGGCAGGATTGGATTCTAGCGTTCGCAAGGTAACGGACGCTCTGGACGCAGTCGGAAATACCACTAAGGCTGTAACGAAGGGCTATGCGATCGGCTCGGCAGGTCTCGGAGCTCTCGTTCTCTTCGCTGCATACACAGAAGACTTGAAGTACTTCATCAATTCAGGAGCGTATCCGTTCTTTGAGGGATTAACCATTCCGGCATTTAGTCTTACCGACCCATGGGTCGTTGTAGGTCTCTTCATGGGAGGAATGTTGCCTTACCTCTTCGGCGGTATCGCGATGACGGCGGTTGGGCGTGCGGCGGGTACGGTTGTAGAAGAAGTTCGCCGCCAATTCAGAGAGATGCCGGGGATTATGCTAGGAACACAGAAGCCTGACTACGGACGCGCCGTTGACATGCTAACTAAGGCGGCCATCAAAGAGATGCTGCTACCTTCTCTTCTGCCGGTATTGTCGCCGATAGCTCTGTTCGTAATTGTTAATTCAGTTGCCGGCAAGCTCGCCGCGTTTAATGCTCTTGGCGCGATGCTTCTCGGCATCATCGTAACGGGACTCTTCGTCGCCATCTCTATGACTTCAGGAGGCGGAGCTTGGGACAATGCGAAGAAACATATTGAAGACGGAAATCACGGAGGCAAGGGCTCGGACGCGCACAAGGCCGCCGTCACTGGCGATACGGTCGGCGACCCGTATAAGGACACTGCAGGTCCGGCGATCAACCCGATGATTAAGATAGCGAACATCGTCGCCCTGCTTCTACTAGCGACACTCGCTGCCGTGTTCTAATATCTAGGTATGGAAGAAGAGAAACTTACACAGCCGGGAATGCCGTCTCCAAAACAACAACAATGGGGTGTAGTTATCTCAATTGTCATCATAGTCCTAATGATTATCATCGGAGCGTTCTATTCGTGGGGACAGCGCATTGCAGAAGAAAACGCTCTACTTACACCTCCAACTTCAGAATAAATAACTTATGAATATGCAAAAACAAACACGTTCTTCAATGCTAGTCCCTATGGTCATCGAAAAGAGTCAGTTCGGCGAGCGCGCTTATGACATCTACTCGCGTCTTCTTAAAGAGAGAATCGTTTTCTTGGGTGGCCCAATAGATGACGATGTGGCGAACCTCGTCATCGCACAGCTCCTATTCTTGGAAGCAGAGGACCCGAAGAAGGATATTTCGCTCTACATTAATTCTCCCGGAGGTTCAGTCACCGCAACTCTCGCGATGGTGGACACGATGAACCATGTTAAACCAGCCGTATCCACCGTCTGTGTCGGTATGGCGGCTTCAGGCGCCGCGATACTCCTCTCTGCTGGAGAAAAAGGAAAGAGATTCGCACTGCCGAATGCCGAGGTGATGATCCACCAGCCGCACGGCGGAGCCGAGGGTCAGGCGACTGATATTGAAATTACAGCGAAGCAGATATTGAAGCTTCGTGCCGTGCTCAACAAGATTCTTGCTAAAAATACCGGACAGGCGCTAGAAAAAATAGAAAAAGACGTAGAGCGCGACTTCTTCATGACCGCTGACGAAGCCAAGAAGTACGGATTAGTTGACAAGGTGTATTCCTAAACAAATAGTGGTAGAGTCCATTCATACAGACACGCTGATTGGCTGATACGAGAGAACGACCGCGCGCCCCTTAACTTTTAAATTTTTGTGCGTTTATGTCACTGAAAATCGTATTAATAATGCTCGCGCTCTCGGGCGTGGGCGGTATCGCGCTCGGATACATCCTGCGCGTACTTATCGGCCTCGCGAGCCGAGGCTCTATCGAGCTGGATATCAAACATAAACTGCTACAGGCTAAGGAGCAGGCGGCGAAGATTATCGCCGAGGCACAGTTCCGCGGAGAGGTCGTAGAGACAGAGCGTTTAGCGCCTATTGAAGAGCGCGAAGAAAAAATTTCGTTGCGGGAAGAGCGCGTAGCATCACGCGAGGAATTTCTTGATGAAAAGGAGAATGAGGTACGCACGCGCGAACAGGAGGCCGTACGCGCGAAGGAAATTGCCGAAAGTTTGGCGAAAGAGCGCTCAAGAGAACTCTCAAAGGTGGCGAATCTCTCTGAAGAAAAAGCCCGCGAAGAGTTGTTTTCAGAGATTGAACGCGCATATGAAGAGTCAATTCTCTCGCGCCTACAGAAATTGGAGGCACACGGTCGCGAGCGCCTTGAGGACAAGGCGCGCGCGATTCTCACGACATCCATTCATCGTCTCGGCAATGCCGTAAACGCCGAGACGATGTCGCTCTCAGTTGCCCTTCCGTCGGATGACATGAAGGGAAAGATAATCGGGAAGGAGGGGAGAAACATCAAAGCGTTTGAGCGAGCAACCGGCGTGGACGTGCTCATTGATGATTCCCCCGACAAGATAATGCTCTCTTCATTTGACCCGCTACGTCGTGCCATAGCCAAGATATCTCTCGATAAACTTATAGCAGACGGTAGAATCCAGCCGGCCAAGATAGAAGAAACTGTGGAGAAGACACGCGCCGAGGTCGCTGAGATTATTAAGCAAAAGGGCGAGGCCGCCGCTTACGAGGCCGGCGTTATCGGGCTCGACCCGAAGCTCACCGCTCTTCTGGGCCGTCTCCACTTCCGTACCAGCTACGGTCAGAATATTCTTCAACACTCTATAGAGATGGCGCACATTGCCGGAATGCTAGCCTCGGAGCTCGGTGCTGACGCGAACGTGGCACGCACCGGCGCACTCCTCCACGACATAGGTAAGGCTGTTGACCACGAGGTACAGGGCACGCATGTGGAGATTGGACGCAGGATTTTGGAAAAATTCGGGGCTGATAAGCGCGTTGTCCAAGCGATGCAGTCGCACCACGAGGAATATCCGTATGAAACTCCGGAGTCTGTCATCGTTCAGGTGGCCGACGCTATCTCTGGTGGCCGTCCGGGCGCCCGTCGCGACACCGTTG
>CAZVYA010000024.1:4797-7920 GCA_964631225.1 uncultured Candidatus Saccharibacteria bacterium | reverse complement strand
ATCATAACATTTAACATGCGCATGGTTTCGTCTAAAAGTGTCTCTACAGGCACGAAGTCTAATTTTGCGGTTTTCGGCAGAAGTTTTGCGATTTCTAGCTGAGTCTCAAGCTCTCCTCCAGAGCCGAATGCAATACGCAGGAAGTGCGTGAACTCTTTTGACGAACCGCGCAATTTCCCTTCAGCGATGTTCGAAGGAATCGACACGGCCGCACGCTGCATCTGCGAAGCGAGCCCGAAGCGTTCCTCCGTCGGAAATTGATTGGTGAGAGTGTACGTCTGTTTCGCGAGTTCGACCGACTTCTGCCAGACACCCAAATCTCGAAACGTTTGCATAGTATCACTTGGGCAATCTCAATTTCTCGATACGAGCATTTATAAACGGCGAGAAATGGTTTCCATATCGTTCTTGCAGATCTCCTCTTTGCCAGTCAAGTCCAGTGATGGTGTGCCGACACAAACTCGTTCCACATCTGCATTTGTCTGGCATTACCCACCCATCGTCAATGACGAGCATGGCGTAGTCAATCGTTAATTCTTCATGTGGTGCGATGTCGCGTCTTGCGGAGATGGTTACCTCGTTTCCCATCCATGTATTCGGGTTGCATGAATGATTATGGTTATAACTCGCATCATCGTGTCTCGTGGCATGATCGAACACATCCCAGACATCCTCGGCTATTTGCTGAACGGCCATGCCCTCCAGTTTCGCTTTTTGAGCTTCTGAATGGTTTACGAAATCGCCTCCCCAGATAACAACTACTTCGCCCGCTTCGATCGGTTCTTTTGCGAAAAGTCCTCTGCCGTGTTTAGGTGAATTCCTCTCTTCAACTTTTGGACTGATCCACGATTTTTTCAAATATTCTCTGTGGCCCATGAAGTTATTTTGCTAGTGCCTAGCGCCTAAAGCCTAATTATCTAGCCTGATAGGATTCTCCAGTTCCCCCGGATTAAACGAACGGTAGAGAAGCTCGATAATCTCCTCTGTGCCGAGAGGGACGGCGCGTACTCCGGTGCCCGAGAGGCCGCCTGAGACGAGACTCATTCTCTGCTCGAGCTGAGCACGATCTTCTTCAAAGGTGGTTGCGGCCGAAGCCTTTTTTGTTGAAGCGCTGTCGCGACGTAGAAAGCTCATAGCACCGGCGGTTGAAGAGTGCGCGGAGTAGGGCACGACTATGTAGAATGATTTCGTCATAATGTTCGCTTGGTCGGTGAAGGAGCGGACGAACTCTATGTATTCATGAAGTTGGATTCGCATAAGTTCGGACTTCTGCTCCGGCGCCTTCTCTTCGAGCAGGGCGAGGTACGGGCGCAGGTCCATCTTACGCGAGTTCACGACGACCTGAATCGAGAAGTCCAGAGTATTGAGGAAGTTTTGGAATCCGAGAGTGATAGCGTGTTGTTCGTCGGCGGACTTGAGTCCGAAGTTAACGGATGAACAGATAAGAACGCCGCGGTATCCCCCGTCCTTCAGCACGATAACTCCGTTCCGGATCTCCTTGACCGGAACGAATTGTTGAGTGGCTCCTGCGGATTTTGTTGCCATATTATTCTTTTTGCCCGCCGGAGGACGGCGGCTGAACATCTAGAGACCATGCGAGCTCAGAGAGCTTCCCTCGAGTGAGCTTCGGCGTACCGCGGACGGGGCGCGTGGCTTCAGAAGCGGCCGCCGCAGCGGCGGCCGCGGCGCTAGCCTCTCCGGCCTTCGGCTCGCGCCGCTTCCAGAGGAAGAGCTTCCCGCTGGTGTAGTAGTTAAATCCGGCCTCGAGCACCTCGACGAACGGCTTGCCGTTTACCTTGTAGAAAGAGAGGGCGGCGGCGAATGCCGCGATCAATAACGACAACAGTAGGGCGAAAACAATCTGAAGATAGAAAAAGAAGACAACGCACAGCCCAGCCGCTCCGGCGAGGTATATAAATTGTTTCAAGGTCAAGGGCCCCACTATCTTGTCCTCGACCTCAATGAACTGTGGCACCTGGTACTCCATTGCCTCTAGTATAGCAGTAGTGAATAGCGGGAAACGTTCTCGGCGGTGGGTATATACTACTCACTAGTCAAGTTCTTCATCGGAGGTGAGTATGAAGCCGATACGCTTACCGCCGGCACCGCCGGAGCAGGAAGTGAGGTGTTGTAGGTGTTTCGCGAAAATAAATCTGCGCGACACGGAAAGTTACAGGACACAAAGAGACGGCTACGGGATCGAACAGTACTACTGCACGTTCCCCTGCTGGAACGGGCCTGAGGGATATATGAACGACTGAGGGGCCACACAGGCCCCTTTCTTTTTATATGCTACCGCCCACGAGGAGACCAAAGAGCCACGCGACTAGATTAAAGAATGGTGTTGCGAACACATATGAGAAGACGAGAAGGAAGAGGATGAGAGAAAGAGTGCCGGCGTTACTGACACGATTTTCTAGGCGACCTAGGCCAGCCGCGAGATGCCACGGGAGTGAGGATCGGAGCGCGGAGAAGCCGTCGAGTGGCGGGAATGGGATGAGATTGAAAAGTCCCAAGAATAAGTTAATGAAGGCGATTGTTGCTGCGATAGAAACCGCAATTGAGTCCAGCCCAAGGACAGGAGAAAAACGCACGATAAGGCCGAAGATAACGGCGAGAAATAAGTTCGTAGCGACTCCAGCGAGCGCGACGAGTGTCTCGCCCCAGCGCTGATGGCGTAGGTTGTACGGATTATATGGCACCGGTTTCGCCCAGCCGAACATGATCGGTGAGTGAGTGAATATAAGAAGAGCCGGTAAGACAATAGAACCCATAATGTCTATGTGCGGGAGAGGATTGAGGGTGAGACGACCGGCGAGACGAGCGGTTGGGTCGCCAAGCGAGTTGGCGGCGTAGCCGTGCGCCACCTCGTGGACGATAACGGATAGGATAAGTATGACTAGAGAGAGAATGGCCATGTTTGCTGGATTTGTATCCTATGCTACCATGCGACGACTATGGCACGAGCATGCGAAATCACCGGTAAGAGCACGCAAATCGGCGGGCGGTACTCTAACCGTACCCGCGCGACGCAATATAACCCGACCGGTAAGGTCCGCCGTAAGGCCAACCTCCAGAAGCGCCGTATCTACGTCGCCGAGCTCGGCAAGACTGTTATCGTGG
>CAZVYA010000024.1:0-4787 GCA_964631225.1 uncultured Candidatus Saccharibacteria bacterium | reverse complement strand
GTGGACGTCTCAGTAAAGGGTCTTAAGACTATTAAGAAGAACGGCGCCTTCGCCGCGCTCAAGAAAGCGGGAGCGATATAAATAAAGATGTTTGGTGCGGGTGGTATAGTGTCTCTCTATGACCTACACCGCAAAAACATTTAACTTGCACGCACTGATGGGATTATCAGAGAAGCAGATAAAAGTGCATCTCGCTTTATATGAGGGCTATGTGAAGCATGTGAATTTAATAATGGAACAGATACAGAGTCTTAAAGAGAACAACATAGACCCATACGTCATCGCCGAGCTACGGAGGCGCTTCGCATTTGAATTTGACGGCATGCGGATGCACGAACTTTATTTTGAACAGCTCCGACGCTCTGAGGTCGGAGCCCCGACCGAAGCGTCGGGGTTTGATAAAGCAGTGTCTGAAAAATATGGGAATCGTGAAGATCTTGTTGCGCACATTCGCGAAGTTGCGAGTAGCAGAGGGATAGGTTGGGTGGTTGTTTGTAAAGATGCGGATACTATTCACACGACGTTTGTGAATGATCACGAGGTTGGTCAGCTCGCGGGGCTACCGATACTACTCGCGCTGGACCTCTGGGAGCACGCCTATATGGTGGACTATGTTCCCGCCGAGAAGAAGAATTATATTGACGCTTTTTTTGCCAATGTGAATTGGTCGGTGGTTGAAAAACGTTTTGACCAAGCAAAATAAATGAGGCCTGCATAGGCGATAATCACGAGCCAGAAAGAAAATAGCGGGAGATTAAACGCGGCGAATGGCAACGCAGAACTCTTTTCTGCAATGAAGATGAAGTAGCTTGTAAGAACATAAGCAGGATACCCGACGATAGTCGCTACAATGGGTATGAAAGACCCCAGAATCATCCCGACAATTCCTGCAATAGCGGCCCCCGCCATAGCGAGAGGCACAAGTGGGTTAACCAGAATGTTCGCCGGCAGGGCGACGAGCGAGAAGAGGCCAATGTTATAAAGTAAAAGTGGTAATACCGAAACTTGTGCCGCGAGTGTTGTAGCTATGGCATTTCGCCAGAAGGGCCAGAGGCGAACTAGGCGCGATTCTATAATCGGCGCGAGCCAGATGATGCCGGCGGTCGCCGCCACCGAGAGGCCGAAGCCGGGGTCAAAGATGAGATAGAGAGGATTCCAGATGAGCATCAGGAGGACGGTGAAGAGAAGCGCGCGGCTCGCCGCATAGTTCTTCCCCGTCGCCCTCGCGTAGAGGGCGATGACCGCCATAATCGCCGCGCGCACCGCGGTGGCCGAGATGCCCGCGATCCCCACGAATAGGAGGAGTGCCGCGCCACCCGCGAAGTACTGGAGTCGGCGCGGGAGTCTGCAATATGCAAAGAATATCATCACCCATTCGGCGACAATCATCACGTTGTATCCGGAGAGGACAATAATCTGGACCAGCCCCGAGCGAGTGAAGGCGTCTTTAAGCTCTTCGCCGAGCCCCTGCTTCCCTCCTATCACTATCCCGCCAGCGAGCGCCGAGTCAGGCTTCGGCAGTGCGCGATTAAGGCCATCTAAGAATGAATGTTTAATGCGCGCGAGCGCTGCTGTGAGCGAATACCACGTAGCTTCTTCGGTGGTATATATCGCGCCGAACTGGATGAGGAATCGGATACCGCGCGCCTCCAGATATTTATCGTAGCGGAAGGTGCGACCATTTTCTGTTTCAAATGCCTGCGGTAAAGAAAGTGTTCCATAAACTCGCACACGGTCGCCCACAGCGACATGATTCTTGAGCGGCATCACCGCGAGCGCACCCACCCTCTCGTCGCCCCTCTCTACCACGAGAGCGATGCGCTGATTCTTCTCGCGAATATCTGGGTCACCCACAACTACACCTTCGTATGCGACGCGGTGTTTCAAGTCACTCGTGAACACGCTAGGTAACGGCGTATCGGCAACCGCCGACCGCACCATACCGAGCGCGACAAAAATAAAGAACACAGCGGCGAGTGAATACACTCGCCGCTCTTTCAAAAATGCTGCACCTCCGCACAGCGTCACAATCATCAGTATAAAAATAACCGGCCACCAGCTGGTAAAGAAAAGCGAGCGGAAAAATATCCCACTCGCAAATCCAGAAACAATGGCGATGAGAACCCTCATAGGTAATCACGTTTCTTTAAAACCAAAAGTTAAAATCTTAACTTCTGAGTTCTCGTCAACTTTGTCTCCATAGTATTTTCGATAACTCGCATACATTTCTTCATCCGAAGGAAACTTCTCATGCCCAATCCAGTCGTCACTTGTTAATGTTCCAAGTGTTTTGGTTTTCGTAGTGAGTATTTTTGCAGCGCCGAATTGTTTCCCCGTTTCTTTGTTGATGAAAATTAATTCGTCACCTATTTGTAAATCTTTATCGTCAAACAGTCTCCAAGTAGAGGTTTTTTCTCCCGAAATGATTTTCTCTATCAAATGCGGAGCAAATTTGAGAGTTTTCATAATTACGCACCCCTATCCATCGCTTCGTTGGCGAGGGCGTCGGCATCGGAGTTCTCTTCGCGCGGGACGTGTGTGAAGGAGACTGTGCCGAAGGCCGCGGCGACTTGCGCGAGGCGCGCCTTCTGTTCTCGAAGGACCGGATGACGCACTTTATATAAGCCGTTCATCTGCTTCACGATTAACTCGCTGTCCAACTTCACAGCGACTTCTGTCGTCTCGCGCTCTTCTGATGGAACAAGTTTTGTCAGTTCTTCAAAAGCGAGAATAACCGCCTCATATTCGGCGAAGTTATTTGTCTGGTGCCCGAGAAATTTGGAGACGCTCGCGACGGAGACGCCGAACTCATCGCGCACTACCGCTCCGGCGCCCGCCGGTCCCGGATTCCCTCTTGCCCCTCCATCGGCATGTATCGTGAACCGCATGCGTTTAATCATACCAGTCGTATATCAAGCAGTCTTAGACGCACCGGATTCCCACGACTGAAGGTGTCGCGCTCTAGGTGCGCGAGGAGGTTCACGAGGGATCCGCGCGTGAGCGTACTCGCTACACGCGCGACGGGACCTTTTACAAAAAATGTTACGGCATCAACAGTTTCATTTCCGTCACCCACATCAATTTTTATTTTCAGATGCTCCTCGCCTTTGCCGAAGCGTGAAATCTCTCGTAGCGATACATCGCGCAGGAGGAATACCGGTTTAGGGTTAGCTATGCCAAAAGGGGCGAGCTTCTCTACTTTAATTAAATACGATTTATTTATTTCCTCCGGTGTGAGAACAGCGTCAGCGTGTTGCGAAAAGTCATCTTCTGTTTTTTCACTCGCGAGTTTCGCGTGGGCTTCAACCAAACGGTCCTCGAGAAAAAATACTTCAGTATCAATGAGGGTGAAACCGCCCGCCGCAGAGTGCCCGCCGAATTGTGCGAACATATTTTCAGTAATGCGCATAAGTTCCATCACCTGCGATGAGCCACCGCTTCTAAATGAGCCCTTCAAACTATTATTGCCTTCTCGGCCCCAGAGGAATACGGGACGCTCATATTCGTCTGCGATGTTGCCCGCGACGAGGCCGAGCAGTGCCGGTCGCCACTCTGGATCGCCGAGCGCGATGACGCTTCGCACGTCACTACCACGTTCTTTAATGCGTGTGTGTACTGCTCGCGTGATGGCGCCCGCCTCTGCTTTTCTACTTCTGTTCGCTTTTTCTAATTTCTTTGCGAGCATATCCGCTGCGTCTTCGTCTATTGTTGTAAATAGTGTGAAAGCATCGCGCGCGTCGCCCATTCGGCTCGCGGCGTTAACGCGCGGGGCGATCATGAAACCAACGTCGTCTTCTGTAATGCTTCTTTGGTTTACGCGCATTCCTCTGCAGAGCTTCTGTAGTCCAATTCTTGGCGACTTTCGCATTACCAGTAATCCGTATTTTGCGAGTAGTCTATTTTCATCTATGAGGGGCACCATATCGGCAATGGTCGCGAGCCCAACCATGTCCAAGAGCCACTTCTCCCAGCCTTCGGTGACTCTCTCGCGTAATTTTGGCTCTATCGCGAGCGTCGCACATATTAATTTCCACGCGACGCCGGAGCCACACAAGCCCTTAAACGGATATGTCTCGTCAGCGCGCGCGTTTGGATTCAAAATAGCGAAGGCATCTGGTAATTTCTCTGCAGGAAGATGATGGTCTGTCACAATGACTTCCATTCCAAGTTCGTTTGCGCGCGCGACGGGCGCGGCATCTGTAATTCCAGAATCAACTGTTACTATCAGTTTCACACTGCTTTTTGCTAACTTCTCTACGCCGTCAATATTCATGCCGTACCCCTCATGGTGACGATGCGGAATATAATTTTCAAAGTTCGCTCCGGCTTTTTTTAAAAAGTCATGCATCAGAACTCCGCCCGGGATACCGTCGCAGTCGTAGTCGCTCCACACCGCTATCTTTTCACCGGACAAAATTGCATCAGCGAATCTTCGCGACGCCTTCTTCATATCAGTCATCAGGAGTGGGTCGTGTAGATGTAGGTCGTATGAGGGATTTAAGAATTTTTCTGCGTCTGTCCTCGTCACGATGCCACGCCGCGCGAGAAGCGCAGAAGTTAAGTCATCATATTCTGCGAGTTCTTCGCGCAGTATGTCGGTGAGAGGTTCGTGTAGTGGAAACATAAAAATAGTAAGCAGTAGGCAGTAAGCAGGTTGCAGTAAGAGGTCTTAAAGGTAGAGTATACGGTATGAAAGTTCCTGCCGCCTGCTCCTGCTAACTGCTCGCTATGCCTGACTGTATTTTCTGCAAAATTGTTTCCGGGGAAATTCCGGCGACGAAGATATA
>CAZVYA010000023.1:2126-8050 GCA_964631225.1 uncultured Candidatus Saccharibacteria bacterium | reverse complement strand
GCAGGAGGAGGTGGCGGCGGAGGAGGTGGCGGGGGCGGAGGTGGTGGAGGGGGTGGGGGTGGCAAAACCAAAGGAACCACAGGGGCAGGTGGCGGAGGTGGGGACGGAACTAAAGGAATCATCGGAGGAGGCGCTGGTTCGGGCGTTGGTGGAAGTATTGGCGCAGGTGGTGGTACTGGTGCAGGCGTCGGAGGAAGGATGGGCGCAGGTGCCGGTGGCGGAGGTGGTGTTGGAGGAAGTACTGGAGCTGGTGCTGGTGCTGGGGCCGGCGTAGGCGGGAGCACTTGAGCAAAAACTTGGAATGGTGTTGTGAGACCGAACGCAACGGCGACGAACATTCCAATAACCATTGTTATGAATACGGTAAGCACGCCGGTGATGATCGGCTTCTTGTTCACGTATGCTTGGACGGCTCTTGTCATGAATTGTGAAATTTCCTCATTGCCGTTCCGTCAACTGACGGACGCGGCGTATAAAAAGGGAGTCGTATGATAACGATGTAAAAACTCGTCACCACACTTCTCCCACCCAAAGACCTTATCGACGGCCCCTCCATTCTTTCCACGGCCAATACAGTTGTGCCCTGCCTTTGGGCACCTCTGCCTGGGTATACCAGACCGTCGCGGATCCATTCTCGTAGTCGAACCATCGAACGCCGATGGCGTCGGAGTTGTCGTCAATCCACTCTTGGCGCTGTTCGCCGTAGGCACGCGCGGCGGCATAAGCTTCGACACTCCCCGGTCGTCCTACAGGATATTCGGGATGCCTACTTACCCTACGGACGAGAATCGGGGCGACTACATATTCCGACTTCTTCGCTGCAATAAACGCAGGAAGTCGTAAAACATGCTCACCATGTGTTTCTATCCAGTAGCTCCCCATCAGTTGAACCCTCTGTCCGATGATCGCTTCGTGCTCAGAGAAGTCGCAGAGTATCGGCGCTTCAGTTGAGCAGAACTCATTGCGCCACGGACCGAAGGTCTGATCTCCGGCACGCTTGATTCCAGTGCAACCGTCCTTGGAAAGGTCGAGGCCACTGGGACCGATGACCGGAAACTTGACCACTGTATCGCCGGGCCTCGTGGGAAAACTAATCTCCACGCATCCTGACGACACCACAGGAACGACTGCGATTGCCTGACTAATTGCGCTCGTCCAGTTGAAGCAGACGTCCGGTAGGGACGCCGTCAGAATCTGACCTTCGCACGTAATCGTCCAAGCCTCCGCCGGCGCCTCGTATTGCATGCCAAGCATCGGGGACTTGAAGGCAACGACACCGCCTCCCTCGTTCAAACCGTGAACGACTCCGCCCCTCGAAATCTGCGCCGAAAAACGGTCGCCCATTCTGAGAGTGGTCCGTGCCCCCGGTTTTTCCGTTTCTTTCATGAGCGGTGCGATGCACTGCGCAGGGAATCCGAGCTTGCGAAATGCTTCTTCGCGTTTCTGCATTGCGTCTACTCGTGAAGCGGCGTAAGGAGCCACTCCGGGGTGTTCCCACTTCCACTCGGCATGAGCAGTGCTAGCCAACGTTACGAAAGCGAGCGCCAGTAGTACGATGACTTTCATCGTCGTTTCCTTTCCTGAGTTAAAAGAACGTTTTCTCCCCCTTCCTGTTGCGGAGAGTCAGCCGATATCCAGATTAACTGGAGATCGAATGACTTTCAACAAAGTCCGCGACAATGACGAAACGGTCCTCCTTCGCGCCGAACGAGTTACAGGTCACTAATGTCAGTGTACTTCTGTCAACAAGAAGAGGGATAGCCGCATTGTCGTCCGCATTTTCCTTCGCGACGCTTCGCACAGTATAGGTATACGACGACGTATCAGAAAATACAGTGATGCTGTCGCCCTTAACAAGTTTCTGAATGCCGTTAAAAGTCTTGTACGCCTGATTCTTCACGACCGGCAGGTAACTGGAGTGACCGAAGAGGACTACGTTCCCCATCTCTCCGAGTTTGGCCGAAGTCGGATATCGTACTGCCCCGTTAAGCAGTTCTTTATTCAGAGCCACTGTGTCGGCTGTAGTCGGATTAATAACGTTCGCTGAGAGACTAATTTTTGGAATCTCTATCCTTGTCGGCAACTCCACAACCGATACTACTGACTGCTCCGTGCGTACGTTGGTGGCCGCCTCTGCCGGCGTCGGTGACGTCTGGGGCAGGAGGTCAAGCCGTGCGAGTATGCCGACGTTTACCAGAAATGCTGCAAAGAAAAAGACGCAGAAGCTCCACTTCCGGTCATAGGCTCGCCTGCCGGCTCGAATAAGCCTAGCTGTGTACTCGATAATCCTTCCCATATCTTCTTTCCAATAAATACACGGTTATGTCAATAATGTCAAGAATTGACGCTCGAATTCCGGCATGGTACACCTCCGTCTAGAAGTTGAACCTTTCAAGAGGAGAAGCATATGAAAAAGAAAGCGGGCGCAACAAATGTGCTGCCAACCGTGCGAACGGAGATTCAGCAACGACTTGCCGCACTCACGCCGGAACAGTTTGTCGCGCCGCAGAGGGCACACGAGCCCGACGCTCACGTTGCTTGCATCGCGACCGATGAGATCAAACGTCTGTATACGCTGCAGAGCCAGTTGAGGGAAAAATGCGCAGACCTTTCTCTCAGCGCCATACAGATGGGCGAAGCCGCTCAGCGACGTCTTCTTTCAGAAGAGGGTGTTCGAGAGATAATAAGAGAGATGAGGACTCCGGACAGTCCTGCGCTCAAGGTCGTGGAGGAAATGCGGCGAACGCATCGTGAACTGCAACAAGTGTTCGGTCTTCTGGAGATTGTTAACGATACGCTCCATCTGGAAATTCTCCGACAACATACTGACCTTTTCGATAAATCGGTCGTGTATATCTGCTCAGACTGGGCAATATGTTGGAAGGAAATTTCCGACGACGAGAAAGACGCCCTAGCGAGGGTTCTGGCGCGCAGCATACGGTCCGGACCGGACGAAGTCCCGCCGCACAATCGTCTTCACTGAAAAGGAGCAACGCGTGAATCAAGAAAAAAAGGAGGACATCGTAGCGCGGCCCACTGTGCGGGCGGAAATCGATCGAATGTTGGCAGAACTCGTTCCGGAACGATTCGTCCCGCCGCCGGTGAAACGTACCGCCGATATGCATCTAGTGTGCATGGCGACCGAAGAGATTAAACGGCTCCACACGCTACGCGAATTGGCGGCAATCAAGCGCGAAGCGCTCGTCGCGAAAAATCTGGAGATCGGCAGGGACGCCAAGGAGCGCATTCTCTCGATGGACAGAGCTGCCGCTAACGAAGAGGTGAAGACTCCCGGTAGTCCGCTGTTCGTCGCCAACGAGACTATGGCGCGTCTCGAACGCGAGTTGCGACGGACTGACGCAATCGGAAATCTCGCCGATATGCTGCTCTGGCTCGAGGTTAGGCGCCAAAACGCTGACCTAGAGACGAGACCTGTCTGCATATGTGACGATTGGTCGATCTGTTGGGTAAACGAGGACGCGAATAAGCCGGCGGTCATCACGCGCGTCACGATTCGCGATGAAGCTCCAACGGGACCGGGGAGAACTCCGAAACGCACCGTGCATTGAATCCACTACGAGAAACTTGCGAGGCCGCCGTCTTATCTGGCGGCTTTTTTATTTCACACAAACTTGACACAGAATGTCAAGCGTGGTATGTACACAGTAATGAACGACATAGGTATTCCAGGCCCGAATCGCACCGCGATGCTACATGCGCTCGCGGTGGTCGGCTTTATCGCGCTTATCGTCGCCTCCATGTGGCTCGCCGTATACTCTACTCGCTACGTCCCCACGGTCGTGAACCGTGTAGGTGCCGCCGCGGTCTATCTAGGCTCTGTCTTCACATCCTCTACTGAGCCTACCCTGTCAGTCATTCCGACGCCCATCGCATCAACAACCATCTCGTTTGGCGATGAGGGTTCATCGAACGTCGAATGGGTGGCCTCTGAACCAGTACCGCCGACCGCACCCAAGAAAATCGTGCCAACTGCCGGAACGGAAACAACAAATACGTATCAGATAAGCGGTACAACTACGTTAAGCGTCCCATCCGGTCTTCCAGACTTTATCGTAACCATCAACGCCGTCGGCTACCTCGCGACTACTTCGGCAGAGTCGTTTGTAGCGAGCTCCACTGTCCCGTCAGGCAGTCGTCCGGCCGTGCGATTTACCATAAAAAATATAGGCACGAACGTAACGGGACAGTGGCGTTTCAGCGCATCTATACCGACGCAATCCTCGTATATATACCAGTCACAGCCCCAACAGTCGCTAGCCTCGGGCGACCGTATCGAATACACTCTCGGATTTGACCAAGCTACTGCCGGTTCAAATAAAACAATTTCAATCACAGCGAACTTTGACCGTACCGTTGGTGAGTCAAATATGAACAACAACAACGCCTCCGCGCAGTTAACTATCCTCGGCGGTTAAACGTCCAGATTCGCGAGCTTGGCGTTTGATTGGATGAAGGACTTGCGCGAAGCTACGTCGCTTCCCATTAGAATATCGAAGATGCGGTCAGCCGCCTCCGCGTCTTCTATATGCACGCGCTTCAGTACGCGCCTTGCAGGATCCATTGTAGTTTCCCAGAGTTCGCTAGGATTCATCTCTCCGAGACCTTTGTAGCGTTGTATATTCACCTTCGTCGCCTTCTTCGTCGCGACGACCTCTTCTTCCTCGACGGCCTCTTCGCCCTCGGTTTGGTTCTCGGACACTTCTTCGGGAGCGACGCCGAGTTCCTTCAATACGCTTTCTTTTTCTTTATCCGAATAGGCATAAGCGATTGACTTCCCTTTTGTAATTTTATAGAGCGGCGGTTGAGCTATGTATACAAACCCTCCCTCTATAATAGGTTTGAAGTGTCTGTAGAGTAACGTGAGTAGGAGCGTGCGTATGTGCGCACCGTCAACGTCGGCATCTGTCGCGATAATAATCTTGTGGTATCGCAGTTTTGAAATATCGAATACGTCTCCGATGGCGGTGCCCATCGCGATAACTAGCGCGCGTATCTCGACCGAGGCGAGCATACGGTCGATACGCGCGCGCTCTACGTTCAGAATCTTCCCGCGTAGCGGGAGTATCGCCTGCGTCCGACGGTCTCTGCCCTGCTTACTCGAACCTCCGGCCGAGTCTCCCTCTACGATGAAGAGCTCACCCTCCTCGGCGCTCTTGGTCTGACAGTCGGCGAGCTTACCCGGGAGCGTCATGCCCTCGAGTGCCCCCTTGCGAAGCACGGAATCCTTAGCCGCCTTCGCGGCCTTCCTAGCCTTAAGCGCGAGAAGAACCTTATTAATCATAAACCGCGCGTCGTCCGGATTCTCCTCCAGAAATGCTCCGAATGCCTCGCCGAACACTGTTGCGACGGCGCCCTGCGCCTCTACCGAGCCGAGCTTCGCCTTCGTCTGTCCCTCGAACTGAATCTCCTGTAGCTTGACCGATACGACTGCCGTTATGCCCTCGAGCACGTCATCACCTGTAAAGTTCTCATCTTTTTCTTTTAAAATATTCGCATTCCGCCCGTATGTGTTGAGCGAGCGCGTGAGTGCCGTCTTGAATCCGGTAATGTGAGTGCCGCCCTCGGCATTATATGTATTGTTCGCGAACGCACTGATTCTTGATGTGATATCGTCAACATATTGGAGTGCGACTTCTACCGTCACGCCGTCTTGTTCGCGGTCAATATAGAAAATATTTTTATGAACAGGCGTCTGGTGCCGATTGTAGAACGCGACCAGAGACTTAAGCCCTCCCTCGAAGTAAAACGTTGTAGACGGAACGCCAAGCGACTGTCCGCGCAGAAAGAGAGTCTCGGTCTCAAAAGCTTCTTTGGCTGAACGCGCGTCGATGAGCGAGATGCGCACCCCCTTGACCAAATATGCCTGTTGACGCAGATGGTTTACGATTTTTTCCCAATTCCAT
>CAZVYA010000023.1:0-2116 GCA_964631225.1 uncultured Candidatus Saccharibacteria bacterium | reverse complement strand
CGACGCCTTCTTTAAAAATAGTCGCGTCCGGTTTGAAGAGAACAATTGTGCCGTGTTCCTTAGACGGGCCGACCTTCGCGACCTTCTTAACTGGCTTGCCTATCTTATACTCCTGCATGTGCATCCCGCCGTCTTGGTGCACAACAACCTTCGTGTGTTCGGAGAGAGCGTTTACCACAGACGCTCCGACGCCGTGAAGACCGCCGGAGACCTTGTAGCCGGAATCTTCGCCGCCGAACTTTCCGCCCGCGTGGAGCGTAGTCATGATGGTCTCTAGAGCTGAGACCTTTGTCTTCTGGTGGATACCGACCGGAACGCCTCGTCCGTTGTCGGCGACACGCACGTAGCCGTCAGGCAGAAGCGCGACCTCTATGTCGCTCGCATATCCGCCCATGGCCTCGTCGCGCGAGTTGTCGAATATTTCCCAAATCAAGTGGTGGAGACCGTCGGGACCCGTCGTACCGATATACATTCCGGGGCGCTTCCTCACAGGTTCCAGCCCCTCAAGGACGGTAATAGACGAAGCATCATATGCCTTCGCGGCGCCTCCGGCGCCGCGCTTTTTGGGCTCTTTTTCAGCGTTTTTAGCCATATGTTTGTTACCTATATTCTATCATAAAATGTGATACTCTGGAATAACTATGGATATCAAGATTTCGCGGGACGAGGAGACGCGGCTACGGGCAGAATTGGATAAACGTACTGACGTGGGAGCTATGAGAATGAAGCGCTATCTGGCTATGCCGGACCTCTCTAGGGCTGTCGGGAATCCTATCTACGAGTTGGTACAACGCATACGGGCCATTCCGGATTTTAAGAACTACGACACAATAGAGGTACCGGAGATAATGGGTAAGGACATCGTTTTTGACCTATTTGACTTCCCCGCCGATCACCCCGCCCGTTCTGAATCGGACTCGTATTTCATAGATAAAGAGCACGTACTGCGTACGCATACGACCGTGATGTGGTACTACTGGTTGAAAGAAAAGAGCGTCCGAGAAAAAATTGCGGCCGGTGTTGCAGCAGGCGCTCTCTCGTTCGGCAAGGTCTATCGTAAGGACGAGATAGACAGAAAGCATATGAACGTGTTCCACCAGATCGACGGTTGGTATCTCGCACCTAAAAAAGAAAAGATAATCACCATCGATGACTTAAAAAAGGTACTTTCTGATATCGCGATTGCCTCATTCGGACCAAATGTAAAATACCGATTTAATACTGATACATTCCCATACACGGACCCATCGCTCGAAATGGAAGTAGACAAAGACGGCAACGGGACATGGGTTGAAGTATTAGGAGCCGGAGTTGTGAAGGGAAGTGTATTAGACAATCTCGGCGTTGATTCTTCGGTCTGGAACGGATGGGCGTTCGGCTTCGGACTCGAACGTCTCGCCATAATCTCCATGGAGCTGCCGGATATTCGTCTGCTATGGAGCGACGACGAACGAGTTAAGAAACAGTTGGTGCTCGGACAAACGTTCAAGGAGGTTAGTAAATATCCTCCGGTAGTGCGCGATATTTCATTTATCGTAAACAAGGATTTCGAACCTAATAATTACTTCGACCTAGTACGCGATGTGATAGGAGACATGGCTGAAGAAATGGCTCTTTTGGATAAGTACGAAAACGACGCGAAGCTTGGCGCCGGTAAAATAAGTTACGCATATCGCGTTACATATCGCAGCATAGACAAAACGCTGACTAACGAGGAGGTTGGTGCTCTGCATAAAGAACTGGAGGCCGCCACGATCAAGAATTTCGGCGCTACAATTCGTTAAAAAGAAGGTTTGTGATACGATACCGATATCCATGAATCCGGAGATGCTGGCGTACCCGTTTCTTTTTATTGCGATATTCTTCGAGTCTTTCGTTCTTGTGACACTCCTGTCCGCACCGGCGCGCCTCGCGCGTACCCGCGCCGGCGCGCCGGCCAACTCCGACGCATCTCCTACGGTGGCGGTCATTGTTCCCTGTTGGAATGAAGCTACAACTGTGGGAGCGACATGCGAGTCCCTTCTCGCGCTCCGGTATCCGAAAGAGAAGCTGGAGGTCATTCTAGTCGACGACGGCTCAACAGATGCAACGCCTTTGGTCATGTCACACTTCGCGC
>CAZVYA010000022.1:0-8162 GCA_964631225.1 uncultured Candidatus Saccharibacteria bacterium | reverse complement strand
GCGACAACCTCATCGGCCGAGGTTGCGAGCATAGTCGTCCGACAATATGCGATAGCCGCTTCTTCGACGGCGCTCGCGACGATTCGACAGACTGCTATCGGCGGCGCCTCCGGAGAGCCTATGTCTACGACTTCTTTCACCTCGACGGTTCTCGGGACGCATCGCTTCACAGTCGTGTCGCTAGAGCGCTTCGAGGGTGTGGTGAATACTGCATATTATCTGGCGCGCGGGACCGACGTACTGCGGTTTGACGCGATTGATCGCGGCGTCACTAATTGGACTGATTCAACTCTCTCGGTTTCAACGCTCCCCGCACACAAGGCCCTCATAGAACTTCTTGCGACTCTGCAGGGTAGGTAGTTCGTTGTATACTATAATAACTAATTGATAATTATTTCACCATGGACAACAATCCTTTTCACGAGATCTTTAGCACCAGCGGCGTGCGCATAGCGCTTACGGGAGCTCTCGCCATTCTCGCTCTCTTTCTGCTAGCCGAGACAATAAATATCGCGGCGAACTTCGGTCGCCCAGGAGTACCGGCCACCGACACCATTACCGTACAGGGGAACGGGCAGGCGACTCTAGCGCCGGACGTCGCACGCGTCTCATTCTCGGTAGAGAACACGTCAGCTACTGTTGCTGCGGCACAGGCAGCGACAACCAAGCAGGCGAACACGGCGCTTGAGTTCGTAAAAGGGCAGGGTGTCGCTGATAAGGACGTGAAGACTCTCTCTTATAATATTTCTCCGCAGTATTCGTATCCGAATCCGTGCACGGGCGGAAAGATGTGTCCTGATTATAATCGCGCGCCGAAGGTAACCGGTTATCAGGTATCCGAGACTGTTCAGGTAACAGTGCGCGACCTCACCAAGGTCGGCGAACTGCTCGGCGGGCTCGGCTCACTCGGTGTGCAGAATGTGAACGGTCCAGCCTTCGCGCTTGATGATTCAACCGCCGGCTACGATGCGGCGCGAGCAGACGCTATCGACAAGGCGAAGACACAGGCGAACCGCCTCGCGGGCCAGCTCGGAGTCCGTCTCGGCAAGATTGTTAATTTCAGCGAATCCTCCGGCGGCTACCCTTATCCGATGATGGCGTACGGCCTCGGCGGCGCGTCAGAGAAGTCAGCAGTCCCAGATGTCCCCGCGGGAGAGAACACATACAGCGCCTCGGTTTCAATCACCTACGAGATCCGCTAGTCGATGTCTCATCGCACTCGAGTGTTGA
Organism: uncultured Candidatus Saccharibacteria bacterium; assembly: GCA_964631225.1. Taxonomy (GTDB): domain Bacteria; phylum Patescibacteriota; class Minisyncoccia; order Phycocordibacterales; family Phycocordibacteraceae; genus C7867-001. The sequence goes on along the minus strand of CAZVYA010000022.1, from coordinate 6,932 downwards.
CGCCAATAGGGCGGCATAGTATGCTCTCTGTATTAGAGAGCCCGCAGGGCTTTTTTATTTAGTAAGAACAATACTTCTTATGACCTCACCATTCACATATCTGAAGCACGTTCGCGAAGAGTTCACTCACATAGTCTGGCCGACCAGCCGGACGGCGGTGTCGCACACGCTCGTCGTCATCGTTATCGCACTCGCGATCGCCGTGCTTGTCGGAATTCTGGATTATGTCTTCGGTCTCGGAGTGAGCCAAGTCGCCGGCGCCTAATATTTTCTCTATGGACGAAAACGAAATTAATCAGGAGCAGACATTGCAGGAGCAGGAGCAGTCTGAAGACGCCGGGATGGCCGATATTGCGCCCGCAGTTCGCAGTGAAGTTCGCGACGAGGTGGCGCCGCGCGAGGAGGACTCGCGCTGGTACACCGTCCATACCTATGCCGGCTATGAGAACGCTGTGGAGCGTAACCTAAAACAGCGCATAGAGTCGCTCGGCATGGAGGGGAAAATCTTCGAAGTGATCGTGCCGACCGAGAAGAAAATAAGAGTGAAGGGAGGTAAGAGAATAGTGGAAGAGGAGAAGATTTACCCCGGCTACATACTCGTGCGCATGATTGTGGACGACGATTCTTGGTTCGTGGTTCGCAATACTCCGAGAGTCACGGGTTTTGTCGGCTCCGGTAATACTCCGGTCCCGATGGAGGAGGCTGAGGTCGCGACTCTGATGAAGAGGATGACGGCGGAGGCACCAAAGCATCGCATAGACCTCGTTAAGGACGACCCGATCGTCATCAGCGACGGCCCGTTTAAGGACTTGGAGGGTAAGGTCGGCGAGATAGATGAGGACCGCGGGAAGGTTAAGGTCATGGTCTCCATGTTCGGCCGCGAAACTCCGGTGGAGCTCGACTTTTTGCAAATCCGCAAACTCTAAGGTAAGCTCACAGAACTATGGCTACAGTTGTTAAGAAAATTAAACTTCAAATCCCCGGCGGGGCGGCTACTCCAGCGCCTCCTGTGGGTACTGCGCTCGGCCCAGCAGGCGTCAACATCGGCCAGTTCGTGACGCAGTTTAACGCCGCGACACAGGACAAGAGGGGAACGATTATTCCGATTGAATTGTCTGTCTATGACGACCGCACGTTCACCTTCATAATGAAGAATCCGCCCGCCTCGCGCCTGATACTCAAGGCGCTCGGTCTCGAGAAGGGGGCGCATAAGCCGAAGGAAGAGAAGGTGGGTACTATAACGAAAGCACAGATAGACACTATTGTAGAAGAGAAAATGCCGGACCTCCGAGCGAATAGTAAGGAAGCCGCCGCGCGCGTCATCGCCGGTACCGCGAGGTCGATGGGGGTCGATGTGAAATAAGAAACATCGACCGACCGCAGGCCGACTGGCCGAGGTGGGCCCGCGCAAATTTTCAGCAGAAAATTATGAGTGGGTTGAGGTAAAGTAATTTTGTAACGACAAACGGACGTGGCGGTTTCACCGCCACGTCCGTTTGCTTTTTGTGTTCTCGACGCGTAAAGTCTGCCCAGATAGTGGTTCATTTTTCTGGAGAAAACAAGTCATGGATTCGAGAATTCTGGAGTTGAAACACGCAACACGCGATCTCCCAGGTGGTGGCTTTGTGCTCGTGCTTAATACGGGCGCTGTCATTACACCAGAGGCGGAGGCGATGCTGCAGGCACTGCATTCGCGCTCGGTTGGCGGGATTCGCAAGCATCTGAAAACGCTCGCAGAAAAAGGTCCCGAGAAGTTTATGCAGAGCCACTATGTCGGCTATGGGGACAAATCCATCGGTGATTGTGGCACCGGAACGGTCTTCATTGAGGGCGTCTCGATGCTTGTCGCCAAGGCGATTCAAGATTGGATGCTCTATTCGGGCCAAGAGGCGTCCACGCGCTACATCGATTTCTCCACACAAGAATTCGTTGACCCCGTTGGCTCTTCGGACTCGGCGTTCGTGTTGGAAGGATGGCGTAAGTTCTACCTCGCTGCTCAACAGCCGGTCAGGCTTCACCTCAGAGAAATCTTTCCGAGAAACGAAGGTGAAGACGAAAAGACGTACGAGAAGGCAATCAATGCGCGGAGTTTCGATATTCTGCGCGGGTTCCTTCCGGCTGGTGCTTCCACCAACCTTGCTTGGCACACCAATCTGCGCCAAGCGTCGGATCACCTAATGTTACTCAGGCATCATCCGCTCTCAGAAGTTCGGGTAGTCGCAGATGCGATGGGAGAAGCGCTTAAGGAAGCGTACCCGAGTTCCTTCGGTCATAAGCGCTACGAGGCAACCGAAGATTACAATCGTTTCTGGATGGAGACCGGATACTACTTCGAGGGCTCGACATTTCCTAGTGGTAGTGGCACGCCGCCCGTTGCCATATCGAGGGGTCCGTGGGTGACTCGCGATACCGTCGACAAAGCCCTTCTCGAGCGCGAGTATCGGAAATTACTTGAAAAGCGTCCGTTAAAGACGGAATTGCCGAAACAAATAGCCGAGGCTGGTACGATGCAGTTCGAGTACTTGATCGACTTCGGCTCGTTTCGCGATGTTCAGCGTCAACGCTCGGTAATCCAGCGAATGCCGCTGGTCCTAGCGCGATTCGGCATGCACCCGTGGTACTTCGAGTCCTTACCAAAAGAGGGTTTGACGGTGGCGCGAAACCTGATTCGGAGGCAATCGGAATACATCGCCAAGTTCAACGTACCTCGCGAAATCCTGCAGTATTACTATCCAATGGGGATGTGCGTACCATGTCGCCTGACGGGTGATCTTGCAGCGCTCACGTACGTCGTAGAGTTGAGAGCACAAAGAGTCGTTCACCCGACACTCCACCAAGTAGCCTTGGCCATTGCGGACGAACTACTCGAACGCTTCGGCTACCTTGGGCTCAAGTTGTATGTCGATCGCGGAATGGGACGATTCGATATCAAACGCGGGCTTCAGGACATCACCATGAAGAGTTGAAAAGAACAGATTAACGGCGGCTTCGGTCGCCGTTTTATTTTTTCTTGATATCGCGGTCGGCCCAGAGCCTTGGCAACATAGACTGCGGATTCCAAGACTTCTTGAGTTTCTTTACATCGGTAGAAGTCTGATATTTTCCAGAGTTAGCGTAGTCGTGCTTAAGAATAGGACCTGTTTCAAAAAAGACTATTTGTGCGATGCGACGGCCGACCACGAGAGGAATGATGTAATTTTTTGAATTATTCGTTATTTCCATCGTCCAACGATTCACATATCCCACGTCGCCCCAGCCCGCGCACTTACACACCTCTATAAAATTTCTACCCATCGAGGAACGCGCCTTCATCATCGTCGTCACCGAGTCGCGACCGCCGATAAACTCGTTCGTGTGAGCGAGGATAGTCTCACTTGGCTGGAGCAGGATAACTTTGTCCGACGGCTTGATGCCGTCCCACTTGAAATTGTATTTCTTAAACGCCTCTCTCGCAGTGACTGCTCGATGCACATGGTCGGCACCCCAAACGTGTTTTGTATGTTCCTCGCTCCAGATATTGTAGAGGCCGTGATTATATTTCGTCGGCTGTTCGCGGAAGAAGTATTCGCCGAGAGTGACGTCGTAGCTCGAGGTGGCGAGATTCGCGCGCGTGAAGGGCTCGATAACAATCGTGCCCTTTTTCATCTGCTCCAGAATCTTTTTATCGGACAGTGCCATACGGCGATTATACGCCTTTCTTGCGTTCAGTGCCTATCGCGCGTATGGTAATCGCAGATCGTTATTTACAGATGGAGAAACGATGGAGACGAATCCTAAGTATGTAGTATTCGACGGCATGGATGGGAGCGGGAAGGGAACACAGATTGATGCGCTGAAGGAGGAGCTCGGCGACCGCGTCGTGTTTACTCGCGAGCCGGGCGGGACGCCGTTCGCCGAAGAAATACGGAAGTTGGTGCGGGACAACCCGCTCGCGGGGCAGTCGACGGCGCTCAACAACTTCCTGCTCTTCTGGGCGGCGCGCGAAGAAGTGATGCACAACCTTGTGATGCCGTCGCTTAAGGAGGGTAAGCACGTGTTCTCGGACCGCGGCGACTCATCAACGTTCGCGTTTCAGATCTACGGGGAACAGAGAAACGATATGTTTGATCCCTTCACCCTCATGCGCGAGCTAGTTTTCGCAAAGAGCAGAATGCGACGCGAGCCGGATCTCTACATCATATTCGATCTGCCGGCAGAAATAGCTCGCGAACGCGTGATGCTGGCGGGGCGTGGTGAACTGAATCACTTCGACACTCGTGATATCGCGTATTACGAGCGTGTACGTGCCGGGTTTCGTTTTTTCGCCCAGCATTACCCGACGGTAAAGATCATCGATGCGACCAAAACTCCGGAGCGCGTGCATCGCGAGGTTCAGATGTTGCTGGCCGCGGAGATGGTGATACCTGAATACGCTTTTGTTGTTTAGCCGTGTCGGCGCGCCAAAGGCGCGCCTTTTTTATAAATAGGCTAGGATACCGACATGGAGTTTCCATCTATAAAGAAAGAAGACCCCGACCTCTACCGCGCGCTCGTGGGAGAAGAGAAGAGGCAGGCAGAAGGACTGGAGCTCATACCTTCTGAGAATTATGTCTCACGGGCGGTGAAGGAGGCGATGGCCTCCTCGCTCACGAATAAATATTCGGAGGGATATCCGGGTAGGAGATATTATGGTGGACAGGAATTCACCGACCAAGTAGAGATGCTCGCGATAGAGCGCGCTAAAAAATTGTTTGGTGCGAAGTACGCGAACGTTCAGCCCTTGGGCGGAGCGAACGCGAACGTCGCGATGTGTTTCGCGCTTCTGGCGCCCGGCGACACGATTCTCGGCATGGATCTCTCGCATGGCGGGCACTTAACGCACGGACATCCTGTCACATATTTAACAAAAATTTTCAACTTCATCAGATATAAGATGAAAAATGTTGAAACAGGTGAAATAGATTATGAAGAAATGCGAAAGATCGCGAAGAAGGAGAAGCCGAAGATTATTCTCGCCGGATTCTCGGCGTACCCGCGCGAATTGGATTATGCGAAGTTCGTCTCTATCGCGCGCGAGGTCGGCGCCATATCGGTGATGGATATCGCGCATATTGCAGGGCTCATCGCGGGTAAGGCCGCGAAAAACCCTTTTGATTACGGCTTTGACATTATGACCACGACAACACATAAGACATTGCGTGGACCAAGAGGTGGGATGATACTCGTGCGTGAAAACGAGGAATTAGCGAAGAAGATAGACAAAGCCGTGTTCCCAGGGTTCCAAGGCGGCCCGCATATGCACCAGATAGCCGCGAAGGCGGTGGCATTTAAAGAAGCTCTCCGTCCGTCGTTTAAGAAATATGCGAAGCAGATAATCCTGAACACGCACGCGATGGAAAAAGTTTTTAAAAAGCATGGCGCGCGCATGCTTACGGGAGGTTCTGATAATCACCTTATCTTGCTTGATGTGTGGACGTCATTTGGAATCTCCGGCGGAGAGGCGGAGAAGCTCTTGGACCGCGCTGGCATCACGCTGAATAAAAACGCTATAGCAGACGATACGAGGAAGCCGATGGACCCCTCCGGCATCCGCTTCGGCACACCGGCTCTGACTACTCGCGGATTCAAGGAGAAAGAGTGCGGGCGGGTTGCTGAAATTATGATTGAAGTGCTCACGAAACGTTCTGCTACTGCCGTCGCGAAAGCGAAGAAAGAAATAAAGAATCTCGCACTCGCGCACCCCATCCCCGAGTCGTTTGCGTAGCCTTGCTTTTTATATTTTTGTGGTGTAGAGTTCTGGACAGTCGATCATTGGGAGGCAAACATGAATACAACAAATGTCGTACGTTTCCCTACAAAGTTTAGGGTAATACACCGCAGACAGTCGCTCGGAAACTCTGTTCTGCTAGACCGAGGAGCCGAGGGGCAGCACGGCTGGCTTAGCGAAGCCCGCGCGATGCTCATCTCCGGCGAGAATGGCGAAGAAAAAGGGCGCATTTTGCTCGTTGCCTTTATGGACAAGAGACCGTTGCGCTGCAACCTCAAGGATGAGCAATGCATTCGGGTCCCGAGCGCGATGTGCCCCGAAGATGTAATCGCCGCGAGGGCGTGGCGGACAGGGATCGCTTCGCTCGGATGCAGGTTCTATAGCGCGCTGTTCCCATGCTACTGGTGCACACTCTTTCTCGCTCGTACAGGCATAACTCACCTGTATTATGCACACCTTAGGGATGAGAAGAGCCTTCCGGAACGCGAGCTGTCCAAGTTCGAAGTGAGCGGTGTGAAGGTGACCCGCGTCACCATCTAGCTCACCACAAACCCGCCGTTACAGGGCGGGCTTTTTTTATCTACAGGGTATACTGAGCAGATGGAAGAGAAGATTAGGATGGCGGTTGGCGAGGCGCTCGCGCGAATAGGCGCGCGGGATATTCAGTTTGTCGTTGAACGTCCGGCGAACGTCTCTCACGGCGACTATACGACGAACGCCGCACTCGTTGCCGCAAAGAAGCTCGGCAAGAATCCGCGTGCGGTGGCGGATGAGCTCGCTCGGTTTCTTATAGAGGCGCTTGGTGACGATATCGCGAGCCACGTGGCCGCCGCCGGTCCAGGCTTCGTGAACATAACTCTTGCGCGAGAGGCTGTGGCGCTCGCGATCGCAGAAGCCGACGCGAGGAGTGATGAGTGGGGAAGGAGTAGCGCAGGAGCCGGACAGCGCGTCATCGTTGAGTACACAGACCCCAATCCGTTTAAGGAGATGCATATCGGGCATCTGATGAGCAATATAATCGGAGAATCGCTCGCACAACTTATCGGCTCCGACGACTCAACCGTCATTCGCGCCAATTATCAGGGAGATGTCGGCCCGCATGTTGCTAAAGCCTTATGGGGGCTGGGAGAGGATGGAATATCAGAGCCCACGACGGTTGAGGAGATAGGCGCGGCATACGCGAAGG
>CAZVYA010000021.1:0-8265 GCA_964631225.1 uncultured Candidatus Saccharibacteria bacterium | reverse complement strand
GTGAAGAACATGGTCGTTGGCGTTGAGACCCCTTATATTAAGAAGCTTATTATGGACGGCGTCGGATACAAGATGGAGGTGAAGGGGAAGGACGTGGTTCTCACAGTCGGCTTCTCACACACTGTCCCCCTTGCTATACCTGAGGATGCGACAGCTAAGGTCGAGAAGAACGTAATGACGCTAGAGAGTGCGAACAAGGAGTCGGTCGGGCAGTTCGCCGCGAACGTTCGCCGTGTTAAGCCTCCGGAGCCATACCTCGGCAAGGGTATTCATTACGAAGGCGAGGTTATTCGCCGTAAGCAGGGCAAGAAGGCCGTTTAATATATGAACCACAAACCAACATCGACGAGTGAACTTCGTAAGCGCCGTCATGCGCGTATTCGCGCGACGGTGAAGGGAACATCGACGCGGCCGCGTCTAGCCGTTTTCCGCAGTAATCGCTTCGTCTCCGCACAACTTATCGACGACGTCGCCGGTAAGACTGTCGCGGCCTCTCACGGACGCGAGTTTAAGGGCGCCCAGTCTGTGCAGGCGAAGGCGGTCGGTGCCGCAATCGCCAAGGCTGCTAAGGTAGCCGGTATCACAACAGCAGTCTTCGATCGCGGCGGGTATCGCTACGGCGGTCAAGTGAAGACGCTCGCGGACGCCGCGCGAGAGGGCGGTCTTGTCTTTTAAATGGTATGACTACACCAATGGAACCTGAGATTATAGACGAGGCCCCGATGCTTGAGGTCGGGGCGCCGACCGAAAGCGTCGGCGTTGAGGCCGCTGAAGCCGTTGCGGCTGATGTTGCACCGGTCGCGCGCACTACTGCAGGTCGTGGTGGTCGTGGAGCCATACGCGGTCGCGCCGGCAGAGGTGGTGGTCGTGGTGGTCGAGCCCCGAGGGAGCGCGGCGAGTTCGATCAGGTCACGATTGACGCTCGACGGGTGGCGCGCGTGATGGCCGGCGGTCGACGATTCAACTTCAGCCTCGTCATCGTCATAGGCGATAGGAAGGGGCGTGTTGGAGTTGGTCTAGGGAAGGCCGTCGACACAGCACTCGCTATCGACAAGGCTACGCGCGACGCCAAGAAACATCTCTTTACAGTCCCGCGCACTAAGTCAGGTTCTATACCTCACCAAGTTTCTTCAAAATATGCCTCTTCTGTAGTGGAGATTATTCCATCGAAGGGACGCGGTCTCGTCGCAGGTTCGGCTGTGCGCACAGTTCTAGACCTAGCGGGCGTCACGGACGTCGTGACCAAGATACACACGCGCACCAAGAACAAGCTCACAATCGCGCGCGCCACAGTCGCAGCTCTGAAGAAGCTTCGCTCGGTGTAATATTTTCCATATGCAACTCAATTCACTTTCACCTCGCACAAAGAATAAGAAGAACGCTCCAGTCGGGCGCGGCGGTAAGCGCGGGAAGACCTCCGGTCGAGGCGGTAAGGGCCAGACCGCGCGTGCAGGACACAAGATTCGTCCTGAAGTTCGCGACCTAATCAAGAAACTCCCGAAGCGCCGCGGCCACGGTAAAAACCGCGCGAGGTCCGTGCGCACCAACCGCATCGCTACGTCAGCTGTGAATCTCTCCGCACTCGAAGCGTCATACAAGGCCGGTGAGACGGTCTCGCCGTCCTCGCTAGTCGCTAGGGGGCTCGTGCGAAGGGCTAAGGGGCGCGCGCCGGTGGTGAAGATTCATGGTACAGGTGAGCTCACAAAGGCGTTCTCAGTAAAGGGCTGCGCCGTTTCCGTCTCGGCGCGCGCCGCGATTACTGCAGTCGGCGGTACAATTCATGTTTAATTCCTTTACACGTAAACTAAAACTAGCCTTCGGTGCTTCCGAGATTCGTTCTCGCATATTTTTTCTTATCGGCGCCCTCGTTCTATTCCGTCTCCTAGCGGCTGTACCTATCCCCGGTGTTGACCGCAACGCGCTTGCCGCATTCTTTTCTAATAATCAGTTCTTCGGTCTCCTGAACATTTTCTCCGGCGGCGGACTCTCCTCTCTCTCCGTTGTGATGCTCGGCGTCGGCCCATACATTACAGCCTCTATCATCATGCAGCTCGGCACCATCATCTTCCCGCAGGTGAAGGCTGCGTATCACGAAGAGGGCGAGGCTGGGCGCGCCAAGTTTATCGGTTGGAGCCGTCTACTCACCATCCCTATTGCGGTTATGCAGGGCATAGGATTTTTGTTTCTTCTCCAAGGTCAGGGTGTTATAGCGCAGTTAAGCACAGTCGCTCTAATAGCTAATATCGCACTAGTCGCCGCAGGCTCTATGCTACTTATGTGGCTTGGCGAGCTAGTGACCGAGTTTGGTATTGGCAACGGCGTCTCGCTCATCATCCTCGCGGGCATCCTCGCCAGTCTGCCGTCTAGCGTCTCGCAGACTCTGTTTGCCGCGACCGCCGCTGATATCCCCGCGTATCTCGGGTTTACAGTCCTAGGGCTCGCAATGATTTATGCCGTAGTGGTAGTGTCGGATGCCGAGCGCTCAATACCAATCGCTTATGCCCGCGCCGTTCGCGGAGCAGCTCTCGCACAAAATGCCGCTACGTATCTCCCGATTCGCCTGCTCCAAGCCGGCGTGATTCCGATTATCTTCGCGCTCTCTCTAATCCTTCTGCCCCAGATGGCACTTTCTATGCTCTCGGCTATCAACGTCTCGTTCGCCAGTAGTGCTTCACTCTGGTATACGGCATTTCTATCCAATCCGTGGCAGTATGGCTCGGTCTACTTCCTACTCGTGGTGCTCTTCACGTATTTCTATACGGCAGTCACCTTTGAGCCTAAACGTGTCGCGGAGAATCTACAGAAGTCCGGCGCTTTCGTCCCGGGTGTGCGCCCAGGCAGAGAGACTGAAGACTTCATCGGTAAGGTGGTCAATCGCGTTACGCTCCCCGGCGCCTGCTTCCTCGGCCTCATCGCGGTTATGCCTTCAATTATCCAAGGGCTGACCGGCGTTACCACACTAGTTCTCGGCGGTACTGCACTCCTCATCGCCGTCCAGGTCGCCCTCGACCTAGCCCGCAAAATCGACGCCCAGGTCTCCCTACGCGAGTATTAAAAAGTGCTAAAGTAAGCGAATGGAAACACGGACGATATTTTTTATCGGGAAGCCGGGATGCGGAAAGGGGACGCAGGCGAAACTGCTGTCAGAGAAGACTGGCTGGAAGGTTATGTCATCGGGTAGTCAGTTCCGCGCCATAGCGGCGGAGGACAGCACGGTAGGACGCAGGGTGAAGGCAGAGATAGATGTCGGGACACTCTCCCCGCACTGGTTCGCGATGTATCTCTATCTCAAGGCGCTGTTCACTGTCCGCGATGACGAGAGTGTTATCTTTGACGGATTCAACCGCAAGGCGCAGGAAGCTGAATTGGTAATAGATTCGCTCAAGTGGCTCGGACGACCATTCACTATCCTAAACGTTCGCATTTCGGACGAAGAAGTTAAAAAGCGTCTGGCGAAGCGAAAAGAAATTGAAGGACGCACGGATGATTCCGCGGTTGAAGAGCGCTTGAAAGAATATCGCGAATACACAGAGCCGGCTATCGAAATATTTCACAAGGCAGGTACGCTCATCGAGATAAACGGCGAGCAGACACCGGAAGAAATCGCCGCCGACATACGCAAGGTTCTTGAATTATGACCATCAGAAACGACGAACAGAAAGCGAGTTTGATTGAGGGTGGGAAACGTCTCGCTGCGGTTTTAAATGCACTGAAAGAAAGGGTGGCGCCCGGTGTCACGGCGGAAGAATTAGATGGCCTCGCAGAGCAGATGATACGAGACGGCGGCGATGAGCCGTGTTTTCTAGGATACACGCCCGAGGGAGCGAATAGGCCGTATCCTGCGACGCTTTGCGTCTCTATAAACGACGAGGTTGTGCACGGCATTCCGAACGAATCTGTAAGGACATTGAAGGGTGGCGACATCGTAGCGCTAGACTTGGGTCTCACGCACAATGGCGTTATCGTAGACGCGGCTATCACCGTGCCGGTCGGCGAGATTGATGAAATAACAAGGAAACTGCTCGTGGCTACAGAGCGCGCACTTGTGGCCGGCATAGCGAAGGCCGTACCGGGGAATCATATCGGTGATATTTCCTCCGCCATTCAAAAAGAGATAGAAGAGGCTGGATTCAAGGTGGTTAGAGAGCTCGGCGGACACGGCGTCGGCGATCGTGTACGCGAGGAGCCGTTCATACCAAACTTCGGCCACGCCGGTACCGGGCCAGAATTAGTTGAAGGCATGGTACTCGCCTTAGAACCCATCTCAACTGTCGGTAAAGCTGCGGTTGTATTGTCACCGGACGGTTACACATATCGCACAAAAGACGGCTCACGAAGCGCCCACTTCGAGCACACCATCTTGATAGAAAAGGCTGGAGCGCGTATCATTACTCAATAACCGCGACGCGGTCCGCCGGCTGGCGGATTAATTTTTAAAACTATGGCAAATAAAAATCCAAAAGATGAGAGAACATACGTAATGATAAAACCTGATGGCGTTAAGAAAGGTTTAATTGGCGAAATTATTCGTCGTTTTGAACAAAGGGATCTTAAAATCGTCGCACTCGAAATGTTCCAGCCGACACGAGAAGAGATAGACAATCACTATCCGAAAGACGCAGTATGGGTTACTCGCCTCGGTGAGAAGACGATCGGCACATACAATAAATACTCGTTTGATCTTATGGAGAACTTTGGTACGACCGCGCCGGAAAAAATCGGTCCAGAGATTCGCAGGTGGCTCGTTGACTACATGCTCTCTGCACCGCTCGTAAAGATGGTCATTGAGGGCACTCATGCGGTGGATATGGTTAGGAAGATTGCTGGGCCAACCTTCCCATACCTCGCCGACATGGGGACTATCCGCGGGGACTTCTCCAACGATTCGCCGGCACTCGCCAACGCAGAGAAGCGCGCGGTGGCCAATATTCTCCATGCCTCCGAGACTCCCGAAGAGGCGGTTCACGAGATAGAACACTGGTTCGGGAAGAAAGACCTACATCGCTATAAACGCCACGGCGACTAGGTATTTTAACGTTTTCCACACCGACGATTGACACGGGGTGTATAGTTATAAATGGAGCTGTTCTTAAAAACGCAACTTGCTTCTAATTCGGGAGAATAGCATTAAGGCGCGCTTGGTGAAGCCTGCGAAGGAATCCGAAAGCCGTCGTTGTTTATCCCACCTGCAACAATAAAGTTGCCGTAGAGGACAGTTCCGCAAAAATCCCGTCTCAGATGAGACGGGATTTTTGCGGTATAGTATGAGAAATGAAACTTAGTTTTTACGGCGGGGCAGGGAAGGTGACTGGCTCAAATTTTTTGATAGAAGGAAGTCGCGGGAAAGTTCTCGTTGACTGCGGTATTGAACAGGGTGGCGACTTTGTTGCGTCGGAGATGTATGGGCCGTTTCCATATGATGTAAAAAAAATTGATGCGCTTGTGGTCACGCACGCGCACCTTGACCACGTCGGCAGAATCCCGAAATTAGTGAAAGACGGCTTCAGTGGGAAAATATTTATGACTCCGCCGACACGCGATCTCGCGACACTTATTCTGCTGGACTCCTCGCACATTCTCGCAGAAGAAGCAGAACGTCTCGGACGTTCGCCTCTCTACGACGACAACGATGTTGAAACAGCCTTCTCTCTCGTTGAAATGCTTGATTATCATGTGGAAAAAGAAATAGCATCCGGATTCTCTTGTTATCTGCGCAATACGGGTCATATCCTCGGGTCTGCGAGCGTGAGAATAAAAGATGAAGATGGCACAGCCGTTGCGCTCACTGGTGACATCGGAAACTCGCCGTCGCTCCTACTGCCGGATTGGGAGCCAATTACTGACGCGGACGCGATCGTTATGGAGAGCGTGTACGGAGATAGACTTCATCCGCCTCACACAGAGCGAGTCGCGACGCTACGCGAGACTCTAAAACGTGCTATCGCACGAGGGGGGGCTATTCTCATACCCGCATTCTCTCTAGAGCGCACTCAGCTGATGCTCTACGAACTCTCCAACTTCTTCTCCGCGAAAGAGTTGCCGCAGATTCACGTATTTTTAGATTCACCGCTCGCCATTAAAGTGACCGCAGTGTATGAGAAGTGGGACCAGACATATTTTAAGAAAGATATAGAAGATGAAATAAAAAGAGAAGGCAGTATATTCCAATTCCCGTTCCTGAAACAAACTCTCTCACGCGAAGATTCAGAGGCGATAGAGAATGTGAAAGGACCGAAGATAATTATCGCCGGTGCCGGCATGAGCCACGGCGGGAGAATAGGGAAGTGGGAGGCAAAATATCTGCCGGACCCGACCTCGACGCTAATAATAGTCGGCTATCAGGCACCAGGAAGTCCAGGAAGAAGAATGATGGAAGGAGCAACGAGCGTGCGTCTCAATGGCGCTGAAGTAAAGATTAAAGCGAAAGTAGAGAACCTTCATGGCTGGTCTGCACACGCCGACCGTGACGGGCTTCTATCGTTCGCAGAAGCCTCGCTCGCAGTTCCGCCGGCTGGCGGACGTTTAAAAACTATTTTCACCGCTATCGGCGAACCCTCTGCCGAGCGCTTCCTCGCCCAGCGCATTCACGACTATCTCGGCGCCGCGGCCATCGTCCCCGACTTCGGCCAGACTTGGGAGATTACAGAAAGTTCGATAAAAAAGATTTAAAATATTCAGATGTTGTATCAAGATTAATCTTGCAGTAAAAATCATGCTATTATGGATTTATGAAAAACTTCCTTCGGAACTGTTTCTCACTAAATAACGGCTCAAGTAAGCCCGTTTCTGAGAACGTGTCTAACGCGAAGATGAAAGAGGCTACGAACTATGTGTCGGGGCGTTTTGGTCGTGCGCTAGAGCGACTTGCGGAGCGGTAATGTACTACATAACTGAGTTGAGTCTGAATCAGGTATTTGATCTGATTCGGGATGCGTATACCGCTAGAGAACAGGTGCCAGATTATCGCGGGGAACAAGAAGGGATAGCTAAACTAATCGGAGTTCTAAAAATGGCACAAGCAGACGAGTATTATCCAAACCTTCTTAGCAAGGCGACACACATCTTTGTTGGAATTAATAAGGGGCACTTCTTCAGTAATGGAAATAAGCGTCTCGCGCTTGTTTGTGCGACTCTTTTCTTAGCGATAAATGATAGCGAGTTAAGCACGATTCATCCGAAAGATGAGCACAAGGCCAAACTTAAGTCAGCATTCCCATCCTTCGAGAATTTCGAGGACGACCAGCGATTCTTCCCTGAAGAATTTGGTCTGTATAATTTATCCATCATAGTAGCTGATAGTCATGCGTATATGGATGGAAATTTCGATGTATTGAAAGCCGTCGTTCGAGATTATTTCGATTTTGCTACCAATCCACCGCACTCAGGCCGTCTGGAATCGCCTCCAAATCATTAGTAATATAGCCTTGCCTGTACTCATCGTCCCCGACTTCGATCGGTCGTGGGAAATAACGAAAGATTCGAAAAAAGAACTTAGGAGGTCATTTTTTTGAGACCAGGATATCTTTCTATGATATCCGCCTTAAGTTCGCTTGCTTCGCGTATCACTGCATGGTCGTTTATGGATTCGATTACGACGTCGAGTTTTGCTAGCAGGGAAGTCGCCTCTTCTGGAGACTGAATACCGAAGTCGAGATTCATGCTTATTTCTGATATAAGTCGTGTGGCGTGCTCGTTTGGCGTTTCTCCGACGAGTCGAGCGTCGTGTTTTATAGTATTTATGAATGACTCGAAGGCCGGGTCCGCCTTAGGTTTCTGCTCGTTGTTCATGCGACTGATGCTACCACAAGAAAGAAAAACTCCTACACAGTAGGAGTTGAGACGAAGTCTTTGTACATTGCGATGATTCTCTCGACGTGTGCTTGTCGGGGAGACGGTAGAATGTCGGGCTTAAACCATCCGGCCTCGGCTATTTCTAGCCCGTCAATCGCGAAGTTCTTGTTCTTCGCGCGACAGAGAAACACGTGGTTAATAACAGGGCAATTCTCGTATATGAGAAAATATTCGCCCAGCTTGTTTACAGTGTCAGCTATAATTCCGACCTCTTCGTAGAGCTCGCGTTTAGCCGCGTCTTCGAATGTCTCGTCGCGATTAACTGCGCCGCCGGCAACGCCCCAACGCTTGTGCGCGTAGTCTATGCGCACCAGTAGTAGTTCGCCGTCGCATTCGACCAGACACTTCGCCGCCCGTATCGGGTAGCGGACTATAAACCAATACATTCGCCGCACTGGATCCGCGAAGAACACA
>CAZVYA010000020.1:6104-8331 GCA_964631225.1 uncultured Candidatus Saccharibacteria bacterium | reverse complement strand
GCCTCTGATATTTCTGAAGAAAATGCCGTAGCCTCTGCCCGCGCCATCTCGGCTGTTTCTATCGCACTTGTCGGCAAAGAGCCCAAACGTGTTGTGTATGTAGCAGGCAAGATTATAAACCTTGTGGTATAGTATCGAACATTGTGCGGGGGTTGACTTATTATAAGGCGTTTGCTATAAATTACACCACATGACCAAGGCAATTAAGACAGCGAAGCATGGAAAGGCGAAAAACGCCCCAATTGCCTCGTTTTCCTTCGATTCTACGGCGCTCGCCAAGCGTCTCCTTGCCGCTGCCCCGGAGAGGGCGCGCGAGGTGCTTATCCGCCGTTTTGGCCTCGGCAGTAACTCCGAGCGCGAGACGCTTGAGGCTATCGGCGACCGTTCCAGCATCACGCGCGAGCGCGTCCGCCAGATAGAGGCCGCCGGCCTTGATGCCATTCGCGCGAGCAAGGCTTTTAAGGACGCGACTTCCGCCTTCGAAGAGATCGCGCAATATATCCACTCTCTCGGCGCCATCGTGCCAGAAGAGACGCTCCTTTCCGCACTCGGTAAGGACGAGAAGAGTCGTAACCGTTTCCGCTTTTTCCTTATGGCGAACTCAGCGTTCTTCCGTGAACGCGAGACGAACGACTTCCTCGCGCGCTGGCACGTGGACAGCACGACTGCTAAGCACATCCACGATGCGCTCACGCGCCTCTACTCCTCGCTCTCCGACAGCGACGTTATTGCGGAGGGAGAACTCCTAGACCGTTTCCTCGATGAGCTTAAGGCCGTCAACGATGCATACAAGAACGAAGAGGTTCTGAAGCGTTGGCTCTCGCTCTCCAAGCACATCGGCTCTAACCCGCTCGCGCAGTGGGGTCGTACCACCGCTCCGGCAATTCGCATCAAGGGCGTTCGCGATTACGCCTACCTAGCGGTCAAGCGTCACGGCGCCCCTATGCACTTCTCTGAAGTGGCCAAGACCATCAGCACCCTCTTCTCTAAGAAGGCGCACATCGCTACGACTCACAACGAACTAATTAAGGACCCGCGTTTCGTGCTAGTCGGTCGCGGTCTCTATGCGCTCACAGAGTGGGGCTATACGCCTGGTGTTGTGCGAGACGTTATCCGCGAGACTATAGAAGCCAAAGGTCCAATGAAGAAAGAGGAAATAATTAAGCACGTGAAGAAGGCCCGCTTCGTTAAGGACAACACTATTCTGGTTAACCTTAACGACTCTCGCTACTTCAAGCGCCTCAAGGACGGTCGTTACGCGGCGGTTTAAAACAATACACAGAAAATCAGCGGCGCCCAGAGGCGCCGCTGATTTTTTGATATACTCTATTATGTATCATTATGATTCCTTTCTTCCACTCTGTTGAAAAACTGAGAAGTTCCTTCACAGGACAGACAGGCATACGGCTCGAGCCGTGGCCGATTCTTGTCCTCGGCCTCGTGATTCTCTTTATGGCGTATGTGTTCATGCCGGACATAGTCGCACTCGCACTCTCCATAGCTCTGTTTCTAGCTCCGATATGGCTACCTCTTCTCTTGGTGAGCGCCGCGCTCGGACTATGGCTCGTTTTTAGGCGCTCAACCTACATCGCCAGCCAGAAGTATGTCCTGCTAGAGATAAAGCCGCCACGCAATCTTGTCAAAACTCCTCTCGCGATGGAGGCATTCTTCTCCTCCATACATCTCTCTCCGGGCGAGAGCACGTGGTACGCGCGCTGGATACAGGGCGGAGTGCGGCCGTGGTGGTCGCTTGAAATCGCATCATTTGAGGGGCAGGTACACTTCTTTATCTGGACGCGCGCGGGCTACCGCCGCATAGTCGAGGGACAGATTTATGCGCAATATCCGGGAGCGCAGGTCGTCGAAGCGCCGGACTACACACGGCTTATCTCAGCTACGCCGGAGGAGTGGAGAATTTGGGGATGTGACTTCAAGCATACGGCAGAAGCCCCTCTGCCGATTAAAACATATATTGAATACGGACTGGATAAGGTTCAGGAAGAGCCAGAGCAGGTGGATCCTCTGGCGAACTTAATGGAATTCATGGGCTCAATAGGGAAGGGAGAAAATATTTGGCTTCAGTTTATAATTCGCGTGCACAAAGGCGAGAAGTACCATAAGAAGAATGCAAAAGGGGACACATATACTTGGAAGGACGAGGCTAAAGAGCTTGTCGAAGAGATTCGTCACGCGACGCGCGAGACCTATGTTGACTCGGCAACGGGCG
>CAZVYA010000020.1:0-6094 GCA_964631225.1 uncultured Candidatus Saccharibacteria bacterium | reverse complement strand
CTCGTCATCTGATACTCCGCCCCCGGATTCCCCAATCCGACCAAGGGACAATCAGAAAAGATAGCCGCCATCGAACGCAACGTTTCCAAGCTAGGCTTCGACGTCGGCGCACGAAGCATCTACATAGCGCGGCCGGATAAATTTAATCCGATCATGATTACGCATATGATAGGACTCTTCAAGCCGTTCAGTTCTGAGGGATGGAACGGCATAAACTCGTCCGCGTGGCTGAAAAATTTTGACGACTATCCGTGGGAAATTTTCGCCGAGAAGGCTAAAGACCATTATCGCAGGGAGTTAGTTCAGGCATTTCGCCGCCGGCAATTCTTCTATGACCCGTTTGGACACGGAGTTTCGCCAGACGACGCGATGGTGATGAGCACCGAGGAACTCGCAACCGTCTTTCATATCCCGTCGCGCGCGGTTGAAACCCCCGGCCTCGGGCGCATCCAGTCGGCCACCAGCGAGGCGCCGACGAACCTGCCTATCTGATCAATATGGATTTTTTAAAGCGGCAGAATCCGTGGGCTGTATCACTTGCATTTGCACTTATTCTCGTCGGTGGTTACAAGGCGCTCCTAGCACCGCCGAGTGACTTTCCTTCCGGAAGTATCGTGGTTATCGCGCGCGGGTCGTCGGCTCCGCAGGTTTCTCTACAGTTATTAGATGCAAACATTGTTTCTAACTCACCGGTTCTACAATCCATCCTGCGCGTATGGGGAAAGAGCGGAAGTGTGCAGGCTGGCGCTTATCGGTTTGAAAAACCACAGAACGTGTTCACGGTAGCGAACCGTCTCGCTACCGGCGCATACGGGTTTCCGCCTGTGCGCATCACATTTCCGGAGGGAACGACGGTTCGAGAGATGGCGGCGCAAATAGCCGATTCGCTTCCTGAAATTAGTAGCTCGGATTTTCTAAAAGAAGCTCAGCCGTATGAGGGATATCTTTTCCCTGACACATATCTCTTCCCGCCGTCTGCCTCAGCCACGTCTGTTGTAGCGACGATGCGTGAAAATTTCAATATTAAAATAAGTACTCTGCTCGACGACATTCAGGGCTCTGGCCACTCGCTTGGCGACGTAGTTATTCTCGCCTCACTGGTGGAAAAAGAGGCGCGCACTACTGCAAGTCGCCGTGCCGTTGCGGGCATACTCTGGAATAGACTTAAACTCGGAATGCCGCTACAGGTGGACGCGGTGTTCGGATACATTTTTAATCGCGACACATACTCCCCGTCGTTTGAAGATTTGAAAGTCGTTTCGCCGTATAACACCTATCTGCACACAGGCCTCCCGCCGGGGCCAATCGATAATCCGGGTCTAGACTCTCTCGACGCGGTAGTGCATCCGACAAAGACCGATTATCTCTACTACCTCACAGGCTCTGACAACCTTATGCACTACGCCACCACCTATGCCGGCCACCTCGCCAACCAACGGAAGTATTTGCGTTAGAGACGAGAAGTGTGTTATATACCCCATAGAGTAAACAGACGAGGAGATGTGATGGATATCACCAAGTTGAATGAAAAAGAGTTGTACGAACTTGGACAACAAATTGCAGTAACTGCACTTACTCGACCGGACGCGGCGCATAGGATGTTGCTCGGTCTGAAGCACGAGCTGGAGCGTCAGGGGTTCTATCCGCAACTTGGCGAGGTGCTCCACACGATGTGGCGGCATGCGTGGTATAACCTCGATCCGAAAACGCTGCCAATCCCGTTCCTGCCACTGAACGAGGTGCCGTCAGGGTCGGGACATCTCAAGCCCTGACACTTTCGACACCACCAGCCCCGCTCGCGCGGGGTTGTTTTTTTTGATACTGTCCACTCACATGGACAACGTTGCGGGAAAGAAAATATTTGTGGGACTATCCGGTGGCGTGGACTCCGCTGTCTCTGCGGCTTTGCTTAAAGATGCAGGAGCGCATGTGACAGGCGTGTTTATCAAAGGCTGGTATCCGCCTGATATGCCGTGTACGTGGGGCTTGGAGCGCCGCGACGCGATGCGGGTGGCGGCTCGCCTGCACATTCCATTCCGCACGCTTGACGCAAGCGCTGAATATAAAAAAGAAGTTATAGATTACTTAATAGCTGAATATAGAGTTGGACGTACTCCGAATCCGGATGTCATGTGCAACAGAGAAGTTAAGTTCGGCGCATTCTACCGTTATGCGAAGAATGCCGGAGCAGATGCGATTGCTACCGGCCACTACCGTGCCGGAGAAAAAGACCAGAGCTATTTTCTCTGGGCTGTGCCGAAGGATATTTTGAATGCCACCGTTTTCCCAGTAGGGAATATGAAGAAAGAAGAAGTGCGGGAGCTCGCGAAGAAGTTTGATTTGCCCGTTTCCGAAAAGAAAGATAGTCAGGGTATCTGCTTTTTGGGAAGTGTTTCGGTAAAAGAATTTTTAGAAAAGGAATTAGGAACAGATAATCCGGCTCTTTTATATACAGTCGGTCAACGAGCTCTAGGTGGTTACGTTGTAGGAAAGGATGTTAAAAAAGGAGAGATAACAGTCTCGAAGACGTGCGACTTCGAAACACGGGAAATCAAATTTGTCGACGCGAATTGGCACAACGATGCGAACACAGTCACTGCCGCACAAACACGGTATCGCGGAGAGCGTATCACTGGTCGCGTGGAGGGCGACCGCTTCGTGCGTGAGGTGACACCTTACGGTAGCCGTAAGGTGTCACCTCACGCACCCGGACAGTCAATCGTTTTTTACAATGGTGACGAACTCGTCGGTGGTGGTATTATTGAGGCATGAACCACTCGCGCCTGTGGGTTGTCGCAACCATCATAGCTGTCGTCGTTTTAGTTGGGTTCGTTTTATCCGTGCCGCATACTAAAGATGTTGACACTGTCTCTTTGCAGAGTGCCGCGCAGTTCGTTCCGGAGATTTCCATACGTGATTCTTTTAAAAAAGGTCTGCATACCATAACCGGATCATTTGTTGCCCCTAACGCGTGTGTATCACCAACAGTTCGTACGTCGCTGACTACCGTCGAACCCGAAACAGAGAGCATTCTAGTCGAACTCTCGTTCCCTGAGGATTCCGGTGTTTGTCTGCAGGTGCCGACCAGAGTCAGCTTCTCAGACACGATTCGTGCGTCGGCAAATCTCCCGATTATTGCGACAGTCAACGGTATCGCTGCCACCACAACCACTCCATGACGACACCGTCGACCATCATAAAGGCGGACGGGACTAAGGAAGCTTTTGATCCGGTACGTTTCGCCACATCGCTTAGACGAGCAGGCGCAGGAGAACACGCTGCCGAGAGAATAGCAGAAACGATTATGACAACTCTTGTGCCGGGGGTTACCTCTCGAGAGATATACGCACGCGCCTTCGCGCTCCTGCGCAGAGAAGCACGTCCGGTCGCAGCTCGTTACGCGTTACGGCGCGCATTGCTTGAACTCGGCCCAACAGGGCATCCGTTTGAAGATTTTATCTCGCACTTGTATCAGGCAGAAGGGTGGCAGGTCGAGACGAGGAAGATTATGAAGGGGAAGTGCGTATCGCATGAAGTCGACTTCTACGCATCGCACAAAGACAAGAATGAATTTCTAGCGGCGGAACTAAAATATCACAATGACCCCAGTTACAAGACTGACCTAAAGGTGGCCCTCTACGTGAAGAGCCGCTTTGACGACATCTCCTCCTGCGATGCGTCGGCGCGCTCGTGCCCCATTGACCGCGGTATTCTTATTACCAATACGAAGTTTACTTCCGAGGCTATCGCGTATGCTGAGTGTTCCGGTGTAGAGCTACTCGGCTGGGGCTACCCGATGGAGAACAGTCTTTTCATGCGTATGAGTCGCGCGAAAATATATCCCATTACTGCGGTTACGGAGCTCTCTCGCTCCGAGAAAAGGCTTCTTATAGAGAACAGAACTGTTGCTGTCGACCAGATATTAGAAGACCGTCGTTTACTCGACCCGCTTCGCCTCTCTAGCGAGAGAGTCGGCGAGCTCCTAGCGGAGGTTGAAGGTATGCTGGCGCTTCCTTCTGCGGGGCGTGATACTGTTTCTTTATGATGCAGAAATTTTCATTAGGTTCTTTTGTCTCCGGCGTAATGTTCGGCGCCCTCATCGTTGGAGGATGGTTTCTTGGCGATAGCCTTCCGGAAATTCAATTAAACCCAACACCTTCTCTCACCCCCACAACAGAAACGTCAGCACAAAACAGCGGAACGATTTCTGTAACGAATCAGCCGGCGGGAATGAACGTTGCCGTTGAGTCAGTCACAGTCCCGCCACCGGGTGTCTGGGTCGCAGTGCGCGAAGTGAACGGACGCAATCTTGGGAACGTGCTTGGTGCCGTACGTGTCGTCGGTCCGCATACCAACATAACAGTCTCGCTTCTGCGTGCGACTGAGCCGAGCCGCTCGTACGCCGTAGAACTATATCGCGACGATAACAGCGGCAATTTCGATCCGGCCGTCAACAGCGTTTACGTAGACTTCGACACTGGAGCACGTGCCGTCTCCTACTTCACGACTACAGAATAATATGGCAGTCGGTACATATAAAAAAAGAAAAAGCAGCGGGCCGTATGACCCGACTTCTGGAGAACCGTTTAAGATTAGCCGGTCCAAGTTGGACATGTTTATAGAGTGCAGGCGCTGTTCATATTTGGACCTGAAGTTCGGAGTGAAGCGCCCGTCAATGCCCGCGTTTACGCTGAATAACGCAGTGGATGAGTTATTGAAAAGGGAATTTGATATACATCGCGCCAGCAAATCACAGCACCCACTTCTGAAAAAATACGGCCTTGACGCCGTCCCGCTTGACGACGAGAGAATGGACGAGTGGCGCGACGCCCTGCGTCGCGGTATCCAATATCATCATGTGCCAACGAACATTCTGCTCCGAGGCGGTATAGACGACGTGTGGATGAATCCCGAAGGGGAATTTATCATCGTGGACTACAAGGCGACCAGTAAAAAAATAGGACCGAGTTCTGAAGACGACCTTTATGACCAATACAAGAGACAGATGGAAATCTACCAATGGCTCTTTCGTCAGAATGATTTCAAAGTCTCGCCGACAGGCTACTTCGTGTATGTGAACGGTAAGTCCGATGCGAAGGCATTTGACGGCAAACTGGAATTTGACGTAGAACTTATCCCGTATACCGGCAGTGATACGTGGGTTGAGCCTGCGATTTTTGACCTGAAAGAAATGCTCACGAACGACGAGATACCGCCTATCGGCATCTCCTTTGGCGGAGGTCCATGCGAATACTGCACCTATCGCGAAAGTGCCGGCAAAACATTTCAGGCGCTTCACAAAAAACTTGACAAATAGCCACGTTGTGTAGTATACTTCCCAGCAGAAACATCAACCGGCTCTTTGATTCAGCAGAATCACCTACTGGGTGACAGAGCCACAACTGGAGAAAACATCATGTTCAAACTTACCCTTGTCGCAATTTGCTTGGTTATCGGTGCTTGCTCGAATGAAGTCTCTCCCGATCGTACGCACCGGCTTCTCGATATCTCATCCTACAATGACTCCACAAGGGGATCAGCATATGTAACCGATGAGATACCCGTTACAATTCCAAACTTCCCGTTGATGAAGGTGAGCGTACAGCGGGAAAACGAAAACTTTTGGTATACGGCATTTGTGGAGCCGGATCAGGCGAAGAAGATAACGAAAAAAGGTCAAAAGGTAAAACTCTACGAGCTTCGCTACTACTTCAGCTCAACCGGAGGTGACCAATCTCTAATCCTGGCGCGAGCTGAGTAAGTCATAGCCGCGTGCGGTTCTGGTGATAAAACACCGGAGCCCGCGCGGTTTTTGTTTATCCATACTCATGTACTCACGTATCAAATGTATACCACGACCGTGGGTTTAATTTGATATCCCAATAATACTGCTATAGCAGATAAATAGGGATAATGAGAGTTTCGATTTCTATGCTTTTTATTTTCATGAATGAATGCGATAATGAGTGCCATTATGAATAAGAATTCGTTTGCCGAGCGGGTGCGGGATGCGGTGAAGCAGATACCGAGAGGGGAGACGAAGAGTTATGGCGAAGTCGCGAGCGCGATTGGGTACCCTCGCGCCGCGCGTGCC
>CAZVYA010000019.1:3958-8390 GCA_964631225.1 uncultured Candidatus Saccharibacteria bacterium | reverse complement strand
GAAACGGTCCTGTCACGCCGGTTTTTTTCAGAAGCGCCGCTTCCCGCTCAGGATCCCGTTTTACAAAGAAACTATCCCATTTCTTCTCGAGCGGAACGCCGAATGTTGTGGTGTATACCTGCCGTTCAAAGCGGATGCCGGACTCCTCGTCGTACGCGTCGATGGCGCGTATCTCGTCATAGTGATTTTGCCCGAACCGGAGCGGGTTGAGGAAACGGAAACGAAGCCGCTCGGTGTGGGAACTCACGACGTGTATGCGAAGATTCTCTAGGTCGCGGTACATAAAAGATACGGAAGGGTAATTACGTTTTATGCAGAAAATACCGACCGTTTCGTACTTCTTACAATACTCGCGCACGAGGCCGTTGCAGATTAGCTCGTCGCCCATCCCGTGGTGGAAATCGAGCAATATTCGCGACTTGACTTTCTCTAACTGGTTCATTGATGTGCAGTATAGTATATTGGCTCTGATATGGAAATAAAGAAAGCGCTCACCTTCCGAGCCTCTTCTATAGGAGACTGTCTGATGGGGAAGTACCTGCTCGAGAATATTCACGCGCAATTTCCTAATGCGCGTCTCGGCATAGTCGTTGGGGGCAGTGGAGCGATGATTCGCGACCTCTTCTCGGCTTACCCATGGCTCGAAGTCATAGAAGCGAATCGTTACAGCCCGCGCATTCTCCGGTCTCTCTATAGAGACTTTTGCGGGAGCGATTTGGTGGTGACGCAGTATGCCGGTAAGGCTGGCGGGCGATTTGGGCTCGCGAGCAAACTCGCGGCGAGACTGCTCGCGAAGGACGGCGGTCTGATTGGCTTTACCGACGCATCACCGTGGAACAAGTTTCTCTATGACAAACTGGTTCCGATAAGTTCAAGCGATGCAATTGCCGAGCACGACCGCGCGGCTCTGCGAGCCGCCGGCGTGCCCGTATCACTCCAGTTCCCGACACTTCAATATATAAAAGATTCCGAAGTACTCTCTAAATTTAATTTGGAAGCGGGGAAGTATGTAGTCGTACATCTTTTTGCTGGTAATACCGCTCGCGGACTGCACGCGGACAAGAAGCGCGAACTACTCGTTGCGCTTGCAGAAAAACTTCCAAGCGCCCGTCTGATTGTGACAGGTGGTGCCAGTGACAGAGAAGAGGCATTGCATGCGGCGGATGGACTTCCGGCGAGAGTTATCGCTGGTGATGCGACACTGCAGGAAATGATGAATCTAATCGCGCAGAGTCACGGCGTCGTGAGCGTCGATACTGGCATAGCGCATATCACCGCACAGCTCGGTAAACCGCTCATAGTCTTACGCACCTGCGTCGGGCGCGCATGGTGGCTCTCCGGACAATACGGTAGCGATGCCCCGATTACAGTATTTTCTTGTGATAGTGTATGTAAAAATGGGCACATCGCGAAAGCCTATCCGGCCTGCATGGATGCGATTGATATTGGAGAAGTTACAAAAAAATTATGAAAACCGCATTATTCGTCACGCATAAGAAAAAACAATGCGGAGTCTATCAGTTCGGGACGCAAGTATTTGAAGCCATATCCGGCTCCGAGAAATACAAGTTCATTAGAGCCGAATGCGATTCTCTCGACGAACTCCTGCAGTCTGTAGAAACCAATCGTCCGGACGTCGTTATCTATAATTATCATCCGGCGGTTATGCCATGGGTATGTACTAGGGTTTCAAAGGGCGTATACAAGAACAACATAGCCGGCATTCGGCCGATACAAATAGGGATAATCCACGAGGTGACCCAGCAGATTGCCGACACAGCGACGGCGTACCGCAACACGTTTGTTCTGGGACATTCACACAAAAAACTGAACTCGCTCTTTGATTTTTATATAGCCTCCGACCCCACTCTGTTGCTCCAGAATCCGCTGGTTTTCAAGACGGGCAGACTGGTGACCGAATACTCCGCCCCGCCTCCGCCCGCCGTATTTACCGTAGGGAGCTTCGGGTTCGCGACGCCCAAGAAGGGTTTTGAAAAGATAGTTCAGAAAGTGCAAGAAGAATTTGACGAGGCTGTCATCAGGCTGAATATGCCCCCAGCCGACTTCGGGGACAAGGATGGGGCGCGCGCCAAGGCGATAGCAGAACAATGCAGAAAGATTGTATATAAAAAAGGCATCCAACTACATGTCTCACATGAGTTTTTTAACGAAAAACAACTTCTGGATTTTCTAGCCGGCAACAGTATGAACGTCTTTATGTACGAGGACACCAGTGGGAGAGGTCTCTCCAGCGCTTTGGATAACGCTCTTGCCGTCAAAAGGCCTATTGCGGTAACGAGATGTTCCATGTTCAGGCATATATTGTCCGCCCGTCCAACCGTATGCATTAATGAATCCTCTCTGAAGACCATATTTAATAACGGTTTTGTGCCATTGGAGAAGGTGGCCAGATATTGGGACAAAGAACATCTCGTGTGGGACTACGAGCGGATACTGGACAGCGCACTCAGAAGTGCCACACAGTCGGCGAAGAAAAAGAATGGAATTGTACAGAAATTGAAATATCTTTACCACAAAGCGCTCACTCTCCCCGACCACTCGTTCACGTGGCTTCGAAATACAAGAGTTGCCGCAGAAGATGATTTGAGCACCCGTGTCCCAGCTGATTACACGCCGGTCACGCTCGGTGGGAATAAGGGATTGAATAGGATTCTGAATGACGATGCACGAGCATTGTACGAGCCTGCGGTGCAAAAACTTTTTGAGTGCGTTCCGTTAACCATGTCAAAAAAAATAGCAAGAGCGAATATACAACAGGCGTTTGTGTTTGATACGGTGTATCGTCTCCTTAAAAATTTTCAAAAACCAAATGTACTCTGCATTGGCAGTTACGAAGATACCGCCTCAATGGCTCTGCAGAAGATGGGATTTGAAGTAGAAGACATAGACCCGATGGTTAATTTCTCACTGCAGGAATTTTATACACGGCCTTCTACGATGAAAAATTCTTATCACATTATTTTTTCAACCTCGGTCATTGAACACGACGGCGATGATGAGTCGTTTATGAAATGTATAGACGGCCTACTCGCTCCGGGCGGCTATGCTGTCATCACCTGCGACTATAAGGACGGATGGAAACACGGGGACTCGAAGCCGTCTGTAGACGCGCGCCTGTATACCAAGGCAGACCTTGAAAAAAGACTGCTCTCGTATGCGCCAAACTGTGAGCTAATTGACGCGCCGAACTGGGACTGTCCAAACCCGGACTTTCTGTATCAGGAGAAGTACCGGTATTCCTTCGCGAGTTTAGTCGTTCAAAAGGAAAAAATATGACCATTCATTTTTATACCTTCAGCAATTTTGTCCAGCCGTCGTCACGACAGCGGGCATTTTATATTGCCGAGGAACTTACGAAACGAGGATTTCAGACCATCGTGCATACGCCGACTGTGCTCTCGATGTCCGACACCACGTGGCCTCAGAAAGCGCTTCTCATTATGCAAACTATCCGTTCACTCTTTTCCATCAAGAAAGGCGATATCGTGTTTTTACAACGAGCAGTTTATAACAAATACTTTTTTATCATCATGGTCGTGTACCTGTTCGTGTCGCGTAGGAAGATGATATTTGAATTTGATGACCCAATTTACACGCACAATTTCTTCAAGACGAAAGTGTTTTCTCAGATGGCAGATGCGGTCATTACTTGTACGCACGGACAAGCAGAATGGGCGAAGCAGTTCAACAAGAACGTCCACATCGTTCACATCGCCATCGATCCCGCGCCGTATGAAAAGTGGACGAAAGATTACTCGGAAAAGGTAGAGAAGCCGGTTATCGGTTGGCTCGGCACCGGTCCGGAGCACCTTCATAATTTCCCCGTGCTCGTGTCGGCGCTTACCACTCTCGCGGCACGCAAAGATATCAAGTTCACATTCGTCTTTATCGGCGCGTTTAAGAATAAGGGGATATACGACCTATTTGGGCAGATACAAGATCTTGATGTCAGATTCATAGATAAGTTGGTCTACACGGACAAGGAAAGTGCGCCAAGAGAAATACAGAAATTTGACATCGGCGTTGTCCCGCACCAGATGGAAGGCGAGTGGAACAAAGCAAAAACCTCAATGAAGATACTGGAGTATATGGCCTGCGCTATACCAGTTGTGGCAAGCACCTTCGGCGACATGCCGTACGTTATTCAGAATGGAGTCAATGGATTCACGGCTGTATCTGAAGATGAATGGGTAGAGAAACTCACATTGCTCCTCAATGATCGAGCGCTCCGTGAACGACTCGGACAGGCGGGACAAAAGACCGTGCGAGAACGCTATTCTTTTGACGCGACAATTCCGCATATGATACGTGCAATTCATTCCGTGGAAGAAATATAAAGATTACACGCACCCTTTCCTGAATTTGTGGCGTTATATCCGGTATGATACGCTCCAGACACGTATGAAAAAAG
>CAZVYA010000019.1:0-3948 GCA_964631225.1 uncultured Candidatus Saccharibacteria bacterium | reverse complement strand
GGCGCGAACGGCTTTATAGGGCAGCACCTCGTGCGCCGCATTTTGAATGAAAAGGATTGGTACGTGATTACTAACGATATTAGAGACGACAAGCTCCGCGAATTTCGGGGGAATCCGAGGTTCGAATTTCACAAGGGCGATATTCTGAACACGAGGCTTATCCAAAAATTGGTTTCGCGAGCCGATATCGTCGTCCCGCTTGCGGGCATCGCTACGCCAAAAACTTATCTTCTTGATCCATTACGAGTTTTCGAGATAGATTTCGAAGCGAACCTCGCCATCGTGCGTATGTGTGTGGACGCGAAGAAGAGAGTAGTTTGGCCATCAACATCAGAAGTGTATGGAATGAGCACGGATAAAGAGTTCCATCCCGACGAGTCGAATCTCGTTACAGGACCGATAAATAAGATTCGATGGATTTATTCTACGAGCAAGCAAATGATGGATCGGGTCATTTTTGCCTATGGACGCGACCGAGGGCTCGATTTTACCCTTTTCCGGCCGTTCAATTGGATAGGGTATGGGCAGGACAATATCCATGATGCGAATGGGAATGCGCGTCTCATACCTCAATTTCTCGGTAATATCTTGCGTGGCGAGCCGTTACAACTCGTAGATGGAGGGAGCAATCGGCGTTCTTTCACCTATATCGACGATGGTATCGATGCGCTCATCAAGATTATTGAAAACAAGAACGGAATTGCTACCGGGAAAATATATAACATAGGAAACCCGAAGAACAACCATTCTATAAGAGAAGTTGCCGAAATGATGCTCCAACTCGCGCCGAAGTATCCGTACTTCCAAGATGATATAAAAAATGTGAAGATTATAGATATTGCTTCTGGCAAGCATTACGGCGAGGGATATCAGGATATGAATAATCGAATACCATATATACGCAACACGCAACACGATTTGAATTGGAATCCAAAAGTTAGCTTACGTCAAGCACTGGGAAAGACTTTTGTTGCATATGTGGCCGAGTTGGATAGCGAGCATACGCGATGATGTCGACGAATCACACTACCAATGCGACCAGTACGAAAGTGCTTGTGACCGGAGCCACTGGTTTTATCGGTTTGCACACTGTTCGAGCTCTGCTCATGCACGGGTATCAAGTACATGTGCTCGTTCGCCCCTCTACGAACCTCTCCGTGTTACATGAATTTGCTGAAAGAATAGTTGTGCATTCTGCAGATATTACCGATCGAGAAAAAGTTTTTTCAACGATCAAAACTGCTGCCCCCGTTCATATATTTCACTTAGCAACCTCTATTCTTATGAGCGGGAAGACATCAGATGCCAAAACACTGATCTCAACAAATGTAGAAGGAACTATCAATCTTATGGATGCCGCAGTGCAAGTAAAAGTCTCATCGTTCATCAATATGGGCAGTTTTCTCGAGTACGGGCCTAAAAATCACCAAGTA
Source organism: uncultured Candidatus Saccharibacteria bacterium (assembly GCA_964631225.1). Classification (GTDB taxonomy): domain Bacteria; phylum Patescibacteriota; class Minisyncoccia; order Phycocordibacterales; family Phycocordibacteraceae; genus C7867-001. The sequence goes on along the minus strand of CAZVYA010000019.1, from coordinate 2,515 downwards.
ACTGAAGATGAGCGCTGTGATCCGATAGAACTCTATGCGGTAACAAAACTTGCTGCCACACTCTATGGGCAAGGGCTCGCTCGTCGCAACGGTTTTCCGTGTATAACTTTTCGGCTCTTCACCCCGTACGGTCCAGGGATCCAAAAAGGTCGATTGGTACGTAATCTTCTAGAAAAAGTACGTGCTGGTGAGGAGATTCCGCTCGTAAAACCGACGATTGCACGAGACTTCATATATGTAGAAGATATTCCGGCGCTTTTGATCGAAGCGGCCACTCACGCATCTGCTCATGCGGGGGAGATATTTAATCTTGGAAGCGGAATTCGCACGACGATGCAAGAGTTGGTGAGACGAGCGGAAGATGCGGTTGGTGTTCAAGCGCGAGTACAATGGAACGCGTTTCCACTACAGAGCTACGATTGCGAACTTTGGGAGGCGGAAATGAAAAAAACATTTTCAGCATTTGCGTGGCGTCCAAAAACTTCCATTGAAGATGGATTACGACGCATTGTTGCACTTCTTACCTAAGTCTTGTAGTATGCCTTCCATGCTAAAAAAGTCGGCCACGCGAGTTTCTTATGCCCTTGCGGTATATGGGAAGGAAGAGATCGCAGCGGTAAACGATGTCCTCGCGACGCCACTGCGGATTAGTCCGGGTGAGCGGGTAAAAAAGTTCGAACAGGCAATCGCCAAACTATTCGGCAAACCTCACGGCATCATGGTTAATTCCGGTTCGTCCGCGAATCTGCTCGCCATTGAAGCGCTTGATCTTCCTCCGAATTCAGAAGTTATTACGCCCGTCCTAACGTTTGCAACAACTCTTGCACCACTTCTGCAAAAAGGGCTTACGCCGGTGTTCGTTGATGTTGCTCCTGGAACCTATGTCATTGATGTCGATAAGATAGAGAAGACCATCACTCGCAAAACACGCGCGCTGATGGTCCCGTCTCTTTTCGGCAACATCCCAGATCTACAGAAACTTCAGAAGATCGCAAAAAAACATAAACTCTTTTTCATAGAAGATTCATGCGACACTCTCGGGGCTACTTTTGCCGGTAAACCGACCGGATATTACTCTGATATTTCGACCACAAGCTTTTATGCCTCTCATATCATTACTACAGCCGGAGCCGGCGGCATGGTGTGTGTCCGCGACCCAAAGTTTGCTCGCACCATTCTAATAAAAAGTAACTGGGGACGGGATTCGACGCTTTTTGGTGTAAATGAAAAATCTGAAGATATTAAGAAACGGTTTGCCGGGCGTATCGGTGAGCAGCCGTATGATGCGAAATTTGTATTCTCCGAAATCGGTTACAATCTTCAATCCAGTGAGCTCAATGCGGCGTTCGGGCTCGAGCAATTAAAGAGACTAAAAGTATTTATTACTCGTCGACGAGCCAATTTCAAGCGTCTCTACCAGTTCTTTAAACGATACGAACGATTCTTTGTTCTGCCGGTGCAAGACACTCGGTCAAAGACAGCCTGGATGGCGTTCCCACTGACCATTCGTGAGGACGCACCATTTTCAAGAATGGAAATTACACGATACTTGGAAGAACATAATATACAGACACGGCCGGTCTTTACGGGCAATGTGTTACGCCAACCGGCATACAGTGCGCTTTCCAAATCGACCAAGGCAGATAATTTCCCCGTCGCAGATGAGATAATGAAAAATGGTTTTGTTATAGGATGTCACCATGGACTTGGAGATGCCGAGTTGAGCCATCTTGAGTCTACGTCAGCAGGCTTTCTAAAGAACTATTCTTCTTAAGCAATCTCGTTCGTATACCACTTGTAGGTTTGTTTTAATCCGTCCTCTAGTGAGACTCTGGGAGACCATCCGAGTGCGCGGATTTTCCCAGAGTCGAGTAACTTTCGCGGCATGCCGTCGGGCTTGCTCGTGTCGAAAACGAGCGATCCTTCATAACCGACTATTTCTTTAATCAACAGCGCCAGTTCTTTGATTGAAATGTCGGTGTCAGTACCTATGTTCAGAAACGGCTTTTCTTCATAGTTTTCCATCAAAAATAGGATTGCTTCCGCGAGGTCGTCAGCGTGCATAAACTCGCGTCGCGCATTGCCAGAACCCCACACGGCTATTTCAGGAGAGTCGGCCATCTTCGCTTCGTGCATTCGTCGCATGAGCCCCGGTATTACATGCCCGCGTTCAGGTTCAAAGTGGTCGTGAATCCCGTATATGCTCGCCGGAATACACGAGATGAAGGTTTTGCCGTACTGTTCAGATATCTTCTCGCAGAGTTTGATGCCTGCGACTTTAGCGACCGCGTACCCCTCGTTCGTAGGTTCGAATGGCCCCGTGAGTAGAGAATCTTCTCTCATTGGCTGTGGGGCCTCTCGCGGATAGATACAGTTACTACCCAGAAATAGAAGTTTCTTGACGCCTGCTAGGTGGGCGTTCCAGATAATGTTGTCCTGCATTACCAAATTCTCGCGCAGGAAGTCGGCGGGGTATGTGGAATTAGCCTTTATACCTCCAACTCGCGCCGCCGCT
>CAZVYA010000018.1:6350-8428 GCA_964631225.1 uncultured Candidatus Saccharibacteria bacterium | reverse complement strand
GAATCGAACCCCGGTTCCATCCTTGAGAAGGATGTGTCCTAGCCGCTAGACGATGGAGCCGTTGATTTTTTATACCAGATTTCCGCGCCGCGCGCTACGCGCGACGTTTCCACTCCGGCTCTTGGCGGACCAGTTTGACGGAGTCGGCAGGGTCGGCGAGAAGAGCTTCCACTATGCGCTCTGTGCGGACAGACTGTGAACCTTTCACTAGAATAACGTCACCGTCGCGAACGATGGAGGGGAGCGCTGTGGCGGCGGCGCGTGCGTTATCAAACCGCATAATCTCTGTTCCCTCTAAGGCTATTGCGAACACGCGCGCGCGAATACCTACTGTGACTATAACGTTCGCGGACTTCCCCGCGAACTCAGCTATGCGCTGGTGCTCCATGACAGAGTAGCGCCCGAGTTCCAGCATATCGCCGAGTACTGCAATGCGCCTTTGTGCGCGAGGAAACAATTTTAAAGTTGCGAGAGCTTCTTCAACCGCCGCCGGAGACGCGTTGTATGAGTCGTCAATAATGACGGAATTATTTTTTCCGGCTAGGAGACGGCCGCGGCCCGGTGGAGGCTCGTATGCGTCTAGCGATGCGAGAGCCTCAGCGAGCGGGATGTTGAAAGCGCTCGCGAGCGCGAGCGCGGCTGCGGCAGGCGAGAGCTGGGTCGCTCCGACGGAGCCCCTTACCGTAAGACTTCCCTCTTCGCCGTTCACTTTAACTTTCGCATGCATTCCGGCGACCTTACCGTTATTTTCATAAAAGCCGACTTCGTCCAGCCGCACAGTCGCCCCCTCTCTCGTGCCGTATGAGATAACGCGCGCCGACGTACGCACGGCGCCGTCGAGCGCATATGAGTCGTCGGCAGAGACGATTAGCGGAGCGCCGGCAGAGAGCGCGTACGCGGGAGAAAATTCTTCTTCTCGCACAGCCTCAGGGGAGGCATACGCTTCCACATGCACCGGTATTTCCGGAAGCCGCGTAACAACTACGGCGTCCGGTGCGGTCAGGCGAAGTATGCGGGCGAGATCGCCCGGCCTCTCTGCCCCAACCTCGAGCACAAGCATATTAGGGTAATGGTTCGGCAGAATTAGAAGTGCAACGGCGTTTTTCACAACCGAGAGCCACGCGAGCGGATTACGCCAAGGATTCCCGACTCCTAAAATCGTGAACGGAACTCCAAATTCCGTATTAAAACTCTTTTCACTCTTGCGCATATTAAAACGTGTCGCGAGTACGGCTGCCACCGCATCTTTCGTTGACGTCTTACCCACAGAGCCTGTGACCATCACCACCTTCGGCCTGTACCGGCGTAAAACCGCTTTGGCAAAAATGGCGAGAATCGCAACGATAATTAATTTCAGAATTTTTTTCATGGCGTAACTGCCCTTTGTGGCGTACTGGAGCCTGTGACAAAGCCCCTGTCCGGCGGCACGGCGTAATAGTCTATGAGGAAGCGGACGAGGTCAAGGAAGGTGGGACTCAGGGTATCCGCCGCATACGTGACGTTCTTCGGGTCGTTAGTGTAGAGCAGAATAATGAACCGAGGATTGTAGGATGGGAAAAAGCCTACGAAGGAGTGGAAAAAGCGGTCGGTGTGATATCCTCCCTGTCCGTCGGTGAGCTGGGCGGTTCCTGTCTTAGCTGCGACAGACGTGGTTGGAATCATAGCCTTGCCGTTTTGCAGTTTCTCATCAACCACTGCCGTCATCATCTGTGTCGTAGCGCGCGCGGCGGCCTCCGAGAAAACCTGCGTCTTACGGCTCCAGTCAAGCGGACGGTCGATGCCGGAGTTGAGCCTGACAGCTCTCACAAGGTGCGGCTCCACCATCACGCCCCCGTTAGCGATAGCTCCGAGTGCGCGTATCATCTGTATCGGGGTGACGGCGATGCCATGCCCATATGCGGCGGTGTCATATCCGATTTGTTGCGGCTTACTAAGGTTGCCGAGAAGTGCGCCGCTCTCGTTCGGCAAATCAATTCCGGTTTTTTGTCCGAACAGTGTCGTGAAGTATGAGCGGAACGCATCTTGTCCTAATTCAGTCGCTATCCACGCCGCGCCGACGTTGAGCGACTGCACAATAA
>CAZVYA010000018.1:5438-6340 GCA_964631225.1 uncultured Candidatus Saccharibacteria bacterium | reverse complement strand
CCCACTTGCAGATTTTTGCGGTGTTGACCGTAATGCATCCCTTATCATTATAAGTCGTCTCCGGAGTTATTACTCCGGCGTCAAGACCCGAGGTCATCGTGAGAGGCTTCATGATTGAGCCGAACTCATGCACATGTTCGACGAGCGTGTTGCCGAGCAGGTCTCCGTCGACGTTCTGAAGCGCGTTCGCGTCATAAGACGGGTAACTCGCGATAGCGAGTATCGCGCCGGTTGACGGGTCCATAATGATGCCGCCGGACTCCGAGCTGGAATATTTACGATTCACCTTAGCGAGGTCATCGTCGAGACGCGTCTGGACCTCCGGCTCGATGGTTGTAATTATGTTCCCCTCTCGCGCATCCTTAGCCGCGACAAGCAGATTCCCAACGTTTGAAAAAAGTTCGGCGAAAAAGTTTTTATAGAGAGAGTCGCCGGAGCGAGTGAGCGTGTCGTCATAATTGGCCTCCAGACCGGTCTGGCCGGCGAGAACGTCTCCCGAACCGTAGGACACGATTCCGATAGACTGCGCGGCGAGCGACCCGCCGGGATATCGGCGCCACCGCTCGCGAAGCACCTGTACGCCGGAAATATTCTTAGCAGTGAGAATCTTCTCTTCTTCATCAGAAAGACGGTGCGCGACTTCAATGTACACCTGATTCTTCTTCGTTGCGGCGGCGAGAAACGCATCACGCGTGAGCGTGGTCGACGCGGGGGCAGCGGCCTTTATGGCGGCATATGCGGCTTCAGGGTCATCGAGAGTTTGCGGATTTATCGCAACGAGGAATCCTGTAAAGAGCGTAGCCGCGGAAATAAGCGTACCGTCCTTGCGTGTGAAATAGATGGCGCCACGATCGAAGAGCCCGCTTCCTCCGGAGGCGAATTGTCTGTCGGCTTTCTGCGCA
>CAZVYA010000018.1:0-5428 GCA_964631225.1 uncultured Candidatus Saccharibacteria bacterium | reverse complement strand
TAACTATCTGTATAAAATAAAGACGAACGATGATACAAAGCGCAACGAGAAAAATAATCGCGAGTACGAGACGTATGCGTGAGCGAAACTGCGCGCGCATATCTAGCGTAATGCGGTTACATTCGTAGTTCTGACAAATGCCTGTACAATCGGTTTTGTATAGCCGTCTTCAGCATAATTTACACCAACGACACGCGACACTCCGGCGAGATACTCTCCCTCTAATACCGCGACTGCGGCCTCGTCATTCTTGACTGATTGAGAGAATTCAACGGTTAGTGCCGCGTAGCTTATAACGACTGCAATAAGGCCTACATACACGACGAAAAGAACTCCGACGACGCCGAAGCATACCGATAACGGAGAGAACTGGATAGTTGGGCGGACGTTATGCATATGAAAGAACGGCTTTTTCTCTACTCGCAGACTCTATATCCGCGCTAGGAAGTGCGGCACCGCGCTCGAACACGCGTAGCTTCGCGCTTCTTGCGCGATGGTTAGCGAGGACTTCGGCGCGCGAAGGCGAAACTGGTTTTTTCGTCGTTACTTCTCCAAACCCATTCTGCGACGCGTCGCGCAACATATTCTTCACGATACGGTCCTCAATGCTGTGGAACGATATTACGGCTAGGCGACCACCGCACGCGAGCGAGTCTAAAGCAGCCGCGAGCCCCTCGCGTAAAGCGCCAATCTCGTCGTTAACTGCGATGCGAAGAGCCTGAAATGTTTTTGTAGCCGGATGAATCTTACCCTCGTGATAACGCTTGGGTGTACCGGCAGTAATCGCGGCGACCAAGCGCCCAGTAGTTAGAATACGACCCTTCGCGCGCGCCGCGACAATCGCGCGCGCGATACCGCGGGCGAAACGTTCTTCGCCGTAGGTGAAAATAATATCGGCGAGCTCGGTCTCGGACGAACTGTTCACGATGTCTGCGGCTGTCTCGCCGCCCTCACCGTAGGCCATGAGAAGCGGCTCATCATTTTGAAACGAGAATCCGCGCGCGGATGCGATCTGGAACCCGCTCCAGCCAAGGTCGAAGAGTATCGCGTCAGCCGCTCCAACCGAGAGCCTCTCCAGTACGTGCTCAAGGTTGCGGAAGTTGTCGTTCACTATATGCGCGACGGGGCGCTCAGGTCGGCGGTCAGCCGCATATGCTTCGCGGGCGCGCGCTACTGCCTCCGGGTCGGCGTCGATGCCGACAATGACACCCCCCTCGCCAAGCTCCGTAAGCAGTTTTGTAAAATGTCCGGCTCCACCAATAGTCGCGTCAACAACGGTGTCTCCCGGTTGCACGTCAAGCGCCTCCAGAACTTCTTTCATCAATACGGATTCGTGACGAGCTTCCATACTATTTTATGTCGCCGATCTTCTCGGCGAAGGCGTCAGCGTCACGCTCGATAGCCGCCGTGTACTTCTTCCATGCCGCTTCATCCCAAATCTCGATGCGGCTCGCGACACCGGCGATGACCGTCTTCGAATTAAGTCCCGCAAAGTTCTTTAAATAATCGGGAACGAGTACGCGCCCCGCGGCGTCAACCTCGGCCTCCATCGCACCAGCGAGGAAGAGTCTCGCGAGTCCGCGTGCCGCCGCCGTACCACCCGCGTGTACCGCCCGCGCGCTCGCCTCTCTCTCCCACGCCTCCTTCGGATAGACGAAGAGGCAATGATCAAGACCGCGCGTCATAACGACGGCGCGGCCGAGATCCTTCCGGAATTTGGCAGGAAGCGAGATGCGATTCTTGGGGTCTAGCGTGTGCAGGTATTCTCCAATAAACATTTTAAAAAGTAAGCAGGCGGTTGGGAGAATAGGCCACCACTCCCATTCTCCACTTCATCCCACTCATAGACAATCGTATACCATTCTCCCCCACTTCCCTAACAATAGTTATCCCCACCCCTTCGCTCAGTCCTAATCGGCTGAGCTGCGCGGTGCAGGTACGTACAAAAAAGCCTGGGATTCCCAGGCTTGTGCGGCACGCTGGCTTAATTGAGCCTCAGATCATACATTTCCGGCGTAGGCGACCAATGCTGACGTTTGCGAAGCTCGGCGAGCTTCGGAGTCACCGACGCGGTGTATCTTTGACGAATGGCCTCTGCGTCGGCGGCAGGTATGGTTAAGCTCTCGCCTCTCCTCAAAGCTTCCAAAATCCACCACCCAAGGGTCTTCGTACCTTCAGACTCAGTTTCCATCTCGGAACCTCCTTCCGTTGTCGGAAAACAACTCCGTCAATGACTATAGCATAAATACGCATGCCACCGCGCATATACTCCTGTTATGCTAGTGTTTCTGTTATGAATGAACCCCGAGCGACTGACTTTCGACAATACGACACGCCCGAGCTCGACTGGAGGATCAGGGGCGCAGAAGATTGGCCGTCGCGGGTATTTTTTAGAAATGAACTCGATTCAGTCACGTCAGCGGACACGTTTCGAGGAAAGAGAGTTGTCGACATTGGTTCGGGTGTCGGGCAGCTTTTTAACTGGTTGCAGACCAGGGGTGTTTCAAAGATTGTAGGTGTCGAACCGTCTGAAAGAAACGTGCAGGCTAGCAAAGAATTGCACCCGAGCATTACGGTGGTGCAGTCAACTCTCGACAGCTTCACCAAGACGAATCACGAGCCATTCGATATAGCGATGGTCCTTATGGTTTTTGAGCATATCCAAGATGTCGGGGGTGCATTCCGAGACATAGGATCGATTCTCGTAGATGACGGCACCTGTTATGTGATTATAGGAGACAACGATTACAATATCGCGCTCTCTAAGATGCCAAGAGAAGAAACGCGGGTGTCGGTCGAGGTCGTACGAGAGTTCGAAGACGGCTCTGTCGAGACGAAGATAGTCTGGGGCGAAGGTGGAGAGACTCAGACGACCATGCACGATATCTTTCACCCCGCCGAGCTCGTGCTGCGACTAGCGCGAGAAAATGGCTTCGCTCTCGTGCATCAAAAAACACTTCTCGATGCAACAAGAACATCTCCGGAGTTGAAGAATATTCCGATGTTCCATCTACTCGTATTTCAGAAAAAGTAGTCTGCACTTTCAACGTTCGTTTTTATTCGGAAATCGTCGTGCCGGTTGCAGTCGCGAGTTCGTGAATCTGGATGTCGTGCCGATGAAGCGTCCGCGCGCCCATTTTGTTTTCTTGGTCCAGCTCGGCAATTCTTCCAGCATTACCATCCATGATGTTAAACATCTTATCTATTTTCTCTTCAGTTCGAATCGTAGACGCCTCAATGGAATCGAGACGTGCTTCGAGATTGAATTTCTCGAAATGTATGTTTGTTATCTTTCCTCGTAGCAAATCCATGCTGTCGCGAAGAGGTTTGATTTCTTTTGTGAGCTTTTCTTCAACCCACTTTTTGTCGTCCTTGGTCAACATAACCAGTAGTATATCATCCCATCGCCTCAGCAAGACGGTTTATGACGAAGTCGCGTGGGAGGCCCGCGAGGAACCAGCCGGCCTTGGGGCCCGAATCGCGGTTAAGGAAGATGCGGTAAATCGCTTGGAAGAGTTCTTTAGGCTGTATGGGAATTTCTGTCTTGAGTTCGTGTAGGCGCAGATGCAGTTCTTCGCCGGTATGCTCCGCGCTCTGGAAGTAGTCGGCGAGAGTCGAGAGTGCGTTCTTCTGTACCTCCGAGAGTTCCACGCTCGGCATCTCGTCCTGCAGTTCATATTTAAACTCTTCTGGCGCGTAAGAGGAGAGCCAGAACTTCGCGTACCGCGCGCGCTCAGCGAGTTCGCGCCCCTCGTCTTCAGAAAGCGGACTGCCTTTCGCCTTAGCGGCTTCCTCGGTGAGTGACAGATGCGCCATCTGCACTATGAACGCCACCTCGCGAAAACGCATTCTCCATGGGGCTGAGAGTCCGGCACGATTCTCCGGGAGTTCGCAGAGCGCGTAGAGGCGCGAGTAGTCATCAGCCCTTCCTTCTCGCACTCCATCAGCGAGTTCGTCGTACCAGTCGTAGAGACGCGGCACCGACTCGCCGGCGGGGTCCACATCAATCTGCTCTCTAATATCCTTCCCGATAAGTGCGAGGCGGAAAATCTGCGGAGGGAATAGGTCGCACATATCCTTCGCGCTGCTGCCGTGTCCTTTTGACGAAGACATCTTCTTCCCGCCAACCAAGAAAAACTCGTACGGAATATCGAACGGTGATTCGTAGTTAAATATTTCACGAGCAATGTGATTGGCGACGTCGCGTGAACCGCCCTTGGTTGAATGGTCCTTACCTCCGCCCTCAATATCGACGCCCTGCGCGACCCACTTCGCCGCCCAGTCCACCTTCCAAAATAATTTTCCCGCGCCTCCAAACGGCGCGACACGACCGGCGTAGCCACAACTTTTTATTTCATCAGGATTTCTCTCGCAGACATAGCCGACGGTCTCGCCGTCGAAGTCGTGTGCGCTCGTCGTCATCATCTTCCCGCATTTCTCGCATACAATAGATATCGGCAACCATGAAGAATCTTTTTCAGAGCCTGAAACTTCTTTCAGGATTTTGCGTATATCGCCAGAGCGCTCTAACGCAGTCTTAATAAGCGCATCCATCTTCCCAGACCGATACAACTCGGTCGCTCGATAATAGTTAGGCGTAAACCCCGCTTTCTTGTGTACATCAACAAATTCTGCGCCAAAGTATTCTGCGTAGTTAGCAAATCCTGCTTCTGGGCTCGGTACAGAATATAAAGGTTTGCCTAGATGTTCTCTAAACTTTCCTGCATCAAGATAACTGGGAATAGAATCAAAAGGGTCAAAATCGTTTAGTTCAAAGCGAAATTCGTTCGCGATACCATATTCAGATAGCATTTCAGAAATTAGCCCATGAATGGCTACTCCCCTCATACTGCCTACGTGTACACGGCCAGAGAGAGTCTTTTCGTCGCGTATGATAAACGCCTTGCTGTCGCGCGGTTTACGCGTGTCACGTATCTCACCGGCTATTCTGTCGGCCCAAAGCATGAGTTTATCGTACCATTATTTTCAGGCCACCTTCTCTATAGTGTAGGTCTGCTTGCCCGCAGGAGTTTCAAATGTGAAAGAATCACCCTTCTTTTTACCCATCAGGGCGGCGCCCAAGGGAGACATGTGGGAGAGTTTTTTAACCCGCATATCGGCCTCTTCGCTACCGACTATCGTGTACTCGTGAATTTCCGCACTCTCGTCTCTTTTTATTGAAACTTTTGAGTTGAAGCCGACCTCGTTCTTCTTTTTTCCTTCAGTCACTATCTTGGTGTGCTTAACCAAATCTTCTAGCTTCTTAATGCGCTCCTCGGTGGCGGCCTGTAAGTCGCGCGCCTCCTGATATTCGGCGTTCTCAGAGAGGTCTCCGAGCGAGCGGGCGTACTCCAAATTTTTTGCAATCTCCGTACGACGCACCGTCTTCAGGTGCTCCAGCTCCTTCACCATCTCGTCAAACTTCTCC
>CAZVYA010000017.1:2365-8597 GCA_964631225.1 uncultured Candidatus Saccharibacteria bacterium | reverse complement strand
GCCGTCGGTGACGAGCCCGACAGCTTCACCGAACGTCACCTTATCACGCCATTCAACGCCAAGGCCGCGACTCTATTCCCCGGCCGTATCGACGGCGACATTGTGATGCTGCTAACCGCGCACACAGACTACACCAATGAGCATCCGCGCCCGACCATCGCGCTCGCGCGCGCGAAGAAGATGGAAGAATTTTACGACCCCGAATACTGGAAAAGTTGGCACGACCACCTAAACGACCATGCACTCCCCGAGCTCCGCCGCGACGACGGCGACCACGTGGAGGTCGGAGCATCGCCTGTCCTGACCGAGCGCGGGTGGCTGCTTATTTATTCATATGTTCAGAATTATTATGACGAACATAAACGAATATTTTCTATTGAAGCGGCGCTGCTCTCGCGCGACAATCCGCAGAAGCTTATCTCGCGCACTGAGTCTATCTTCGTCCCCCAAGAGTTCTACGAACAGTACGGCCTCGTGCCTAACATCGTATTCCCTACTTCGGCTACCCTAGGAGACCACTCCGAGCTGGATATATGGTATGGCGCGGCGGACACCGTCTGCGCGAAGGCGAGTGTGCGGCTCCGCGACCTTCTGCGCGCCTTAGACCCCGAGCGGCCGGCGCGCACCTTCATCCGTGCGCCGGAGAATCCGATTCTCGCCCCGCGCGGCGACGGATTTGAAAGTCGAGACGTAATGAACGCCGCAGCGATTGATCTGGAAGGTTCTATCTATATTCTCTATCGCGCGATGGATAAAGAGAATACATCTACAATCGGCCTAGCTGTCTCGAAGGACGGTGTGCATATAGATGAACGTCTGCCTGAGCCAATTTATGTCCCGCGTGTCGACTTTGAGAAGAAGCGAGGGAGCCCGACAGGCAACTCCGGCTGTGAGGACCCGCGTATCGTGCGCATCGGCAACCAGCTCCATATGACCTACACAGCCTACGACGGCGTGCATTCTCCGGCGGGCGCCGTCTCTTCTATCGGCGTAGAGGACTTCCTCGCGAGACGCTTTGGACATTGGAGCCCGCCGGTTCTTCTCACCCCCGACAGCGTTGACGATAAGGACATCGCGCTCCTGCCGGAGAAGATAAAGGGTAATTATCTGCTCTACCACCGCGTTAATAATCAGATCTGCGCCGACCTTCTCTCCGACCTCGACTCGGGCAAGCGAGTCACCCGCTGTATCGAGATCATCGGCCCGAGAAGAGGGATGTGGGATTACGAGAAGGTCGGGAGCGCGGCGCCCCCGATTAAGGTCGCGTGCGGCTGGCTGATGATCTACCACGGAGTCTCGCGCCACGGTAAGTATCGTCTCGGCGCCGCGCTCCTCGCCGAGGACGGCGCGACACTCCTCTCGCGCACCGCCGATCCGATATTTGAACCGTTGGAGAAATACGAGCAGGAGGGCGAGATATCAAACGTTGTATTCTCCTGCGGAGCGGTAGTGCGTGGCGACATCGTCTATCTCTACTACGGCGGCGCCGACAAGGTCATCGGCGTCGCGACGGCCTCCCTCGCGCACATCCTCGACGCGCTCACATGAAGCCAGCTCTCTCTGTTCCCGAGAAGATAGTCCCGCAGTGCGACGGCACGAGGGGAGCGAATTTTCCAGCAGGAAAATATCGCGCTTTCTTCGAGGGAACAAGGGAGCTGGCGGTCACCTATGACTAAACTCATTATTTTTGACTTAGACGGCACGCTCGCGGAGAGTAAACAGCCTCTAACTGCCGAGATGGCGGAGCAGGTCGCGAAGCTCCTCGCGAAGACACGCGTCGCCGTTATCTCCGGCGGCGCTCTCTCGCAGTTCTTAAAACAAGTGGTGTCCCAGCTCCCAGTTGACGCGAACCTCTCGCACCTATATATACTTCCGACCTCTGGCGCCGCGTTGTATGAATTCCAGAATGATAACTGGAAAAAGATTTATGAGGAACGCTTATCAGAAAAGGATAAGGACGTTATAGAAGAAGCGATAATCACAGCGACAAAGAAAACAGGTCTTATTAATTTCAAAGACCAGTCGTGGGGCGAGCGCATAGAATATCGCGGAGGCCAAGTGACTCTCTCCGCCCTCGGCCAACATGCTCCACTGAAGCTTAAAAAAATGTGGGACAGAGATCACGCGAAGCGCCATGCGCTTCGCGACGCAATAGCAGAACTTATCCCTAGATACTCTGTCAGTATCGGCGGCGCGACAAGCATTGATGTGACGAAAAAAGGGATTGATAAGGCATACGGCATTCATCAGCTCTGTGATCGCCTCGGCATCTCCGAGTCCGAGGCGCTCTACGTCGGCGACGAGCTAGAGTCTGGAGGTAACGACGAAGCCGTCTACAAAACAGAAGTCCAAACCAAGAGCGTCGCCTCTCCTTTCGACACCGAACGTCTAATTAAATCTTTACTCACTGCTTCATAAGACGCACGAGGCGGATGGTTTCAAAAGAGTGGCGGCCATTTAATGCGTGGAAAATCGGGGACAGGCGGTCGCTTTTATCAGCAGCGAGCGCCTCGTGTATCTCGTCGACGGTGTTGAGGGGGACGAGATGCGCGAAGTCGGCGCGGGCGAGCTTCCCTATTTCATTTAATTCTTCAAGATGCTTCACGATGGTTGACGCGACGAGCCCGCGCGATTTCACAGCATCTTTTAAATTCTTTGCGTCTCTAACTGTCTGTAGTGTCTCCGCCAGTCTGCCCGGTAAACCAGCAGGTTTACCCCGAGCTTGTCGAGGGGCTTTTTCATCAACGAACGCTCCACCCATCGCCTTCACAAACTTCTTCTGCATCGAGACTTTCTCCGCTTCAGGCATTTCAGAGAACGCGTCACGCGCCGCTTCAGAAGCGGCGCGAAAATCTCTGTCTTTTTCTAGAATCTCCGGATGCACCTCCAGCGCGCGCTGGTTCAGCCCTGTTAGATATACTCCGCTTAGCCGGCGCACGCGCGAGAGCGCGACATACCCCTGTCCGTATTCAAACGCCCTTGATAAATCCATAATCGCAGAGTCCATGCTCATCCCTTGGCTCTTGTGCACAGTCATCGCGTAGGCGAGCCGGAGCGGTATCTGGCTGACACTCGCCTTCACCTTCCCCTGTTCCTCTACCTGCCACTCCATCGGCTCCGCGGTTACGCGGAGCCGATGCCCCGAGCCTGTCGAGGGGCTGCGAATTTCAACGATAGGCATGCCGTCCGCCCCCCAACCAATCACCACGCCGAGCGTGCCGTTCACGAACCGCCCATGCGGAGAATTCTTGGTGAACATTACCGCCGCGCCTTCTTTTAATTCTAGAATTTCCGGCGAGAGGCATCCGCGCATTAGCCCCTCTACGAGCGAGTCTTTTCCTTTTGAACTCATTCTGAATTTTTTTGAAACGCCTTTTAGCTTCGCGAGCTCGCCGGCGTTAATTCTGTCAACGTCGGCATTATGAGAAAAAAGTTTGGGCGCGTCTGGCGGTAGGTCCGCGAGCGCTACGCTACGTGTCATCAACCGCTCGTGATGCATCTCTTCAACCTCGCCGGAGCGTATCGCCGAGAGTACGGAGAGGAAGTCGCTGTCGTCCTGCCGATACTGCTCAGTGAGGTAGCAGGTGATGAGATTTAATTCTCGCCAGACCTGCGAGGCGAACGCGAACTCGACATTCTTCCCGCGCGATATCGGCGGGAGTTGGAAGAAGTCTCCGACGAGAATTACCGTGAGCCCGCCAAACGGTTTCTCCGAGCGACGAACTTCTCTGCAGACCTTGTCCGCCATTTCAAACGTCGTCGCTGAGAGCATGGAAATTTCTTCAATAATCAGCACTTTAGCTTTTGTTATCCTCTTAGCGATATGCTCTTTAGTCGCGATACGGTCTACGTCCGCGCGCGAGAGACTCTCTGCGATGCCGATACCGCTCCAAGAGTGGAGAGTCATCCCGCTCACGTGAGTGGCGGCGATGCCGGTCGCCGCCGTTACCGACGGTTCTATGCCGGAGGCGCGAAGCCATTCTACGAATTCATTTATCGTGTGCGTCTTACCGCTCCCCGGCTCGCCGGTGAGATACACATTCGCACCGGTCTTAAGAATAGTGAGAGCTTCGCCTTGGGTCATGCAGCGATAATACCAGACGCGAACGGAATCAAATAAAAAAGACTGGGACGAATCCCAGTCCTGTTGCCGGCGCCGAGGCCGACCTTACTTGACGAGTTTATCGCAGAGATATGAGCCGCCGCCGACGCCGGCGACGGTACTGGCCACATGCCAAGCCGTGGAGGCACCACCGGAGAGCGCATGCATCACGACACCGCCGACTGCGCCACAGGCGAGCTTGGTCGGGGTATCCGGTATCATGCCGGCGCAGCCGCCGAGACCGAGGCTCAAAAGCGCGATCGCCATCACACTCACTTTCATCGACTTCTTCATAGAACAAACTCCCTTCTGGTTGGTTTATGACGTCATAACCACAAAAACGTGGTCATTTGCGATATTAGCACAACACACGTTTTGTGCAATCGGCTATGAAGCTAGGCGAATCTCGCGTTCCCCCTTGCTGAAATTCCATGTTCGCGAGGGTGTCAGCGGGGGAAACTGCGCGACTCTGGCCTCGACTCCCTCGCCGTCCCAGATATAGAGAGTGACTGGGAGATAACTGTCGGCCATCGCCGTGTGGATCGCGGAGGCGTCAGCGCCATCGCGGATGCCGACCGGACCGGTGCCGATTCTCACAATCGAGAAACGCTGTTTCTCCCGATGGCGTTGCCAGAGATAGTCCAGTCCGCATCTCACGAACCGTTCCGCTCCCTGCCAACCACCCCGACCGAGCTCGTGACAGATTAGCAGATGCAGATTCCGGTGTTCATCGAACTTGAAGGTGACGACGTCGCCGAGCTCGAGCTCGCGCGAGAGTATCTTCCCGACCAGCACGGTGCGACCGATAGCCGAAGCTTCGGCGCATCGCGTGTTCATTCCGATAATAATGTCCGCTTTGTTTTCGTGGCTCGTAATGTCTCCATGGCGGATGTCTCCGATCATGAGTATCTCCTCGTGTTGGTTAACAGCCAGATGATATGGGTCCGACACTATGCAACCATATATTTAAGTATGGTGCAATTCTCCTTCCCTAACAATGCCCTCTTTACCTATGATGCGCCTGCGCCCGCACCTCGCGCAGATATTCCTGAATTGGCACCCTGAACGGCTCCAGCGCGGTCTCCGGCACTCCGCTGTGAAGCGTCTTCTTGATGAGTTCGACGACGTGGGTGTAGAGATGCGGCACTTGGACGCCACCGCGGCTCTCGCGCTCGAGCCTCTTCACAGCCTCGGCGACCCTCTTGAGATTAACGTGTCCCTCTTCTATTCTCTTAATCTGTGCGAGAATGTCTTCGCGAAAGTCTGCAGAAATCCCCTTCTCTTTATTAAGCGTCTTCACCAAGTCAATCAGGTTCTGCGCGAAGTCCATGCGCTCCTCGGCGCTCATAAGCGGATTATACGCAGCCGACCTCAGGTCTAGGTAGCGCGACATCACGTCTGACTCCTGCGGACTGCTGTCCCGCTCCTTTTTCTCCTTAACCTTAACTTTTTTCCACTCTTCGGCATTTTCTGCTCCCATATGCCCTCAGTGTATCAGGTTTTATGATTAGCGGTGGAGGTAATTCCAGATTTTCGCGAAGGCGTAGCCGAGTACGAAGCCGACTGCCGTGGCGGCGACTATGACCGTAATCGCGGCGGAGATATCAAACTCCTTGACTACTACGGGAGAACTGACCATGTGCGCCCAGAGACTGAAGTTGACGAGCGCCTGCGCCCAGCCGAGCGCCACGAGGATAGCCCAGACGAGGTGGACACCGCCGAGTAGTTTACCGACTGCGAGCCCGACTTTCTTTGGATTAAGGTGATTCATAATAATGTGTAAATTAGCTGACGTAGAAGAGATACAGGCCCGCTATGATGGCGATGATGCCGTAGGTGCTCACTGACTCGAGAAGCTTCTTATTCACCATCTTCTGAAGCATCTCTGGGAAGAAGATGTATGAGAGTCCCTTGATTAGAACGAGCCAGACTAGAACTGTGACGAGTGTGCTTAACTCCTCGCTCTGGACCAGCACGAGTGACCCGAGAAATACGAGTATAACGCCGGTCAGATACACGACCGCCGGATGTTCGAAGAAATCCTTAAGCAGATGCGGGAGCGTTTTCCCGCGAAAGATGACCATCAGACCGCCTATGACGAGATACACACCAAGCACCTTCGCCACGATA
>CAZVYA010000017.1:0-2355 GCA_964631225.1 uncultured Candidatus Saccharibacteria bacterium | reverse complement strand
GATAAGTGATATTTCCATAAAGGTTATTAATGACTATAGCCTTATGATACCGCCGCCACGGCAGCCGTGGCGGCGGCTAGTGCATAACGGTCGCGCGCGACCGTCTACTCCACTTCTCGTATCCTGAGAGAGAACATCGGGTCGTCGCCGTATTTCATCGCCCTGTCGTTAATAAGATATTTCTCGCGCAATTCGGCAAGCGTCATCTCTGTGCCGAGTAGGCCGAGCTTATACGCAAGCTCGTCAGAATACGCCGGCATAAGAACCTTGAAGCTGAAAGGTATCCGGCCGGGGACGAGCTCGTTTATGTGTGAGACGATATTTGTCGTACAGGTGCTGGTGAGAGTGTTATAGAACTCAGGCTCTGTCGCGAGCTTGTTGGCACGCTTCAACATAGAGACGAAGAGCGCGCGCATATTCTCACTGCTCGTCTGCACAGGATAGAGGAAGACGTCGTCCTTACGATAATTGGAACGCAGTTTAATAACATCTCTCTCGTCGGCGATAATATAGACGAGCTCATACTGGCGCAGAAGTCCCTTGACTGCCGAAAACGATTCTCCCTTCTCTTTACGTATCTCGACCGAAATCGAGACATACTCTCCGTCTGCGAAGCCGAACGAGAGAAGCGTGTGCGCCGCCCCAGCTCCGTATCCCTTAAACGGCTCCACCATATACCAGACCGATTCCAACTTATTCATGTCAAACGTCTTGTCGTAGTAACGAACGTCGTAGTCGGTCGTGCTCCGATAATTAATATTGCGAATGTTCTTTACGTAAACGAGGTCGCCATCGAATGTCGCGCGGGCGAGCACTACCTCGTCGGCGTTCCAGTCGCGGTCGAGCGAGGGCCTGACGACCGCCGAGAAGATTAGGTGCGCCGCCAGAAGCGCTCCTAAGAAATACAAAACTATCCTGACTGCTTTCATTGATCCATTCTACATTACTCGCTCATCATTTCTTCTTAATGTGTTCGTCGAGGCGCAGTAGCTTAACGCCGAAGTAGACGACTAGCGCGATTACGATGAAGTCTATCAGCACGCTGACGAGGTCGCCGTAGAGGAAGGTGGCTGAACCGACAGCGAATGATGCGGACTTCAACCCGCCGACAGAACCGAGCGCGACACTAATCAGCGGACTAATGATGTCGGTAACGAGCGCCGAGACGAGCTTAGAGACCGCCCCGCCGAGGATAAAGCCGACCGCCAGCCCCACCACTCCCTGCTCGCGTATAAAATCAAGAAATCCTCGCATATTATTCGCTCGTACGGCCGTCGAAGTGATCGCCCTTGTCGGCCTCGGCATCTGCCTTTGTTTTATGGATAGTGCCGTCCCGATGGTCCGGCGGCGCGTAGACAGTGTAGAGCTTCATAGGCTTCTCGCCAGAAGTGTTGACGATATTGTGGAGCGTCCCCTTGGGCACAACTATCGCGTAACCTGCCTTAAGCTCGTGCTCGACGTTGTCGAGAATAGCCTTACCCTCTCCTTCTTCAACTCTGATAAATTGGTCCAGCTGATGCACCTCCGCCCCTATCTCTTCAGAGGGCAATAGGCTCATCACCACGAGCTGAACTCGCTCGTCGGTGTAGAGCACCTTTCTGAAATAGTCGTTCTCAACCGCGTCCTTCTCAATGTTGGTTACAAATCCTTTCATATGTATAGTATACCTCAGTCCTTCGCCAAGTAGTGCTCGAGCGTATATATCCAATCCTCTTCTCCCGCCGGCTTTTTCTTTTTCTCCTTCAAGAGCCATTCCAGATAGTCTCTGTCTGTCCGAACAATTTCTTCTATTTTCTTATCTTTGTATTTGCCGAAGCGGAGCGTCGTGAAAAGAAGCGGGTTCGCCGATATAGCGAGCATCGCTTCTAGCGCAGCCTCCTCCGTCCCGTGTCGCTCCCTCATCTTCTGCGCCAGCCGTTCAAAGAGCGCTTCGAGCACGAGAACGTCGCCCCACGCATCGTGCGCCTCGGCCTCCACGTCGAGGTCTAGGAGGTAGCGCAGATATTGAAGCCGATAGTTAGGCAGCTGGTCGTTCGGGTCTAGCGCGTAGGCGAGTTTATAGGTGCAGATGGCGCGACGCGGGGTAACACCCTCGCGCGCGAGCATCGCGAGGTCAAAGGCGGCGTTATGTGCGACGGTTATCGTCTCCTCGCTCTCCAAGAGGTCCTTCAGCCCAACATATTCAGGCGCGTCTTTAAACGCCGGCTTCTTCGCGACCATTCGCTCGGTGATGTGATGAATCGCCATAGACTCTATAGAGATAGCGACGGGCGGCTTATAGAGCGCGTTGACCAGTGGCTCTTCTACGAACCGCTCCTTCACCGCGAGCTGGACTAGGCGGTCCTTATCGCCATT
>CAZVYA010000016.1:0-8603 GCA_964631225.1 uncultured Candidatus Saccharibacteria bacterium | reverse complement strand
CCAAACTACCGGCAACTTCTTGGTGTCAACCATCTCAGCTTCTCCTAGTTATGTTCTGAAAACAGCTTATCACAACGAATATTATTGTCAAATCGCGAGGAAATATAGTATGATACGGCGATGCGAGAGATTCTAGAGCGCATCGCGGCTCCGGTACGCGGCCTGCATCAGGCCGCGTACTTGCTCGCTGGGCTGACACTCGCGTCGCAGTTACTTGCGCTTCTGCGCGACAGAATATTCGCGCACACCTTCGGAGCTGGAGAAGTTCTGGATCTCTACTATGCGGCGTTTAGGGTGCCCGACCTCGTCTTCGCACTCGTGGCATCTCTCGTCTCCGCCTACGTTCTTATTCCGCGCATTACCGGCATGGGCAGGGAATCAACGCGGCGGCTCCTATCAGAATCCGCGACGTTCCTATTCGGCTTCGGCGGTCTCATTTGTATCGTGCTCGCCGTTTTTATGCCTCAGTTCCTCGCGTTCTTGTATCCTAATTTTTCAGCGTCCACATACCAGTCTGAATTCGTCCTGCTTTCTCGCATTCTGCTCCTCCAACCGATACTGCTGGGGTTATCCGGAGTGTTGGCGAGCGTAACACAGGTACATCGGCGCTTCGTTCTTTTCGCGATATCGCCTGTTCTATACAATGTAGGCATAATCGCCGGCGCCGTCTTTTTGTACCCGATATGGGGACTAACAGGAATTGGTTTGGGGGTTATCGCCGGCGCCGTCGCATATCTCGCTGTTAACATACCGGTGGTTATCGGCGCCGGCGTTCTGCCGAGCTTACGCGTCCCGACGTTCGCTCTCATGTCGTCGGTCATGCGCGACTCCGTCCCGCGCTCGCTCGCGCTCGGCGTCGGCTCAGTCACTGCGCTCGCTTTGACCGCACTCGCGTCCCGTATCGGTACAGGCGCAGTGTCGGTCTTCACGTTCGCGATAAATCTTGAGGCCGTGCCTCTAGCACTCATAGGCTCTTCTTATGCTATCGCAGCATTTCCTGCATTATCTGAGGCGTCTGCGCCGGAGAAGAGAGACGACTTCACGCGGATACTCTCTTCAAGCGCACGACACATTATTCTTTGGTCGATTGTCTCGCTCGGCCTGATTATTGTCTTACGCGCGCATATCGTCCGTGTGATTTTGGGGACTGGCGCGTTTGATTGGAACGCGACCCGTCTCACTGCGGCTATGCTCGCAGTTCTGGCTGTCGGTCTCGCCGCGCAGGGACTGGTGATTCTTTTTTCCAGAGCGCTCTATGCCGCACGACAATCTTGGCGACCTCTTTTTTATCAACTCGCCGGATGCGCTGTCACGATATTTCTCGCCGCCATCTTCCTCTTTATCGGGAAGGACGGAGTCCCTTCTTCTCTGGCAGTTTTTATGCGCGTCGGAGATGTTCACGGGACGGGGATTCTGCTTCTTGCTGTCGCGGCGACGATTGGTCAAATATTTCTCGCGATTCTGTCACTCTTTGCTCTGCGTAATATAGCTCCGGGACTTGCGGGGACGCTCAGACGACCATTCACGGACGGATTCCTAGCCTCAATCGCCGGCGGCGCGTCAGCGTATGCGGTTTTATTAATCGAAGGAGGAATCGCCCCGCTCACGACTCTTATGTCAGTTTTCACTCAGGGGCTAGTCGCCGGTATCGTTGGTCTCGTTGTCGCAGGGCTCGCGTTGTTCATAGTTGAAAACGAAGAATTTAGAATAGTGACCGACGCGCTCGTCCGCCTCGTCCGTATTCCGGCCACACGCTCCGGCGTACTCGCTCCATCCGCAGAGGAGCCACAACATCCGTGAACCAAAAACTCATTAGAAATTTTTCCATCATAGCGCACGTTGACCACGGGAAGTCGACCTTGGCTGACCGTTTATTGGAGCGCACAGGCACAATTCCGGAGCGAAATATGCGCGACCAAGTTCTAGATCGTATGGACCTCGAGCGCGAGCGCGGTATCACGATTAAGATGCAGCCCGTGCGAATGCAGTATGGCGAATACGTTTTAAACTTAATAGACACACCCGGACACATAGATTTCTCATACGAAGTTTCGCGCGCGCTCCACGCGGTAGAGGGAGTGCTCCTATTGGTTGATTCCACGCAGGGCGTTCAGGCGCAGACGCTGACCACTCTCGCCGCTGCGCGCGCACAAGGTTGCACCATAATCCCCGTTGTTTCAAAAATAGATTCTCCCGCCGCGCGAGTCGACGAAGTGACGACAGAGCTCGCAGAGCTACTGAGCGTGTCGCCGACCGAGGTGCTCGCGGTGTCCGGTAGGACGGGGGAGGGCGTTGACGAGCTTCTTAAGGCGATTGTCAGTCGCGTTCCGCCGCCGCACAGTGCGGCGACAGTCGATGAACCGCGCGGTCTCATATTCGACTTTTCGTTCTCCAAACATCGCGGCGTCGCCGTCTATCTTCGCGTGTTCGACGGCACATTTAAGAAGGGGCAGTCGCTCGGCTTCTGCGCGGCTGGGAAAGAGTTCATCGCCTTAGAAGTCGGTATATTCGCGCCGGAGGAGCGACCATCCGACTCGCTCTCCGCCGGCGAGATAGGCTATATCGTGACCGGCATCAAGGAGGCTGGCGTCGTCGCAGTCGGTGACACTATCGGAGCTGTGAGGGGTACGCTGCCGGCTCTGCCGGGATACGCGCGACCGCGGCCAGTCGTCTGGGCGTCTGTGTACCCGTCGAATCAGGACGACCTAACCATTCTTCGCCAATCGCTCGAACGTCTTCGGCTCTCGGACTCCTCGCTCTCGTTTGAAGAAGAATCCTCCGGTGTGCTCGGGAGAGGTTTCCGATGCGGCTTTCTCGGTCTTCTGCATCTGGAGATAGTGACAGAACGTTTGAAGAGGGAATTCGGCCTCTCTCTTATCGTAACCATCCCGACTATTTCTTATATCGTTACGAAGACAAATGGCGTGCGCGAAGTCGTCTACACGCCTTCAAGATTCCCCGAATACGGCGACATAGAGAAAATAGAAGAGCCTTGGGCGAGAGTTATCATCATCACACCGCCGGACTCAGTCAGCGCGCTCGTTCAGATGCTCTACGACCACGAAGCTAATACTGTGGAGACCGAGACGTATCACGACGGGCGCATCGAGATGATTGTTGAGATGCCACTGCGAGAACTAATGCGAGGCTTCTTCGATAAACTTAAGAGCATTTCTTCAGGCTATGCATCGCTCTCGTACGAGATTCTCGACAAGCGCGTGGCGGACGTCGTGCGGCTCGACGTGCTAGTAGCGGACGAGCCGGTGGCGGCCTTCGCGCGCGTTGTCGCGAGCCGAAGAGTACAGGAGGAGGCAGAGAAGATGGTGGAGAAACTGCACGGCCTTCTCCCCAAACAGCTTTTCGTCACCAAGATTCAGGCTAAATCAGGCGGGCGCATTATCGCCTCGCGTTCGCTCTCGGCTATGAGAAAAGATGTTACAGGTTATCTCTACGGCGGGGACGTTTCTCGCAAGAATAAGCTCCTTGATAAGCAGAAACGCGGTAAGAAGAAGATGCTCGAACGGGGGAGGGGGAAGGTCAACATCCCAGAAGAAGTCTTTATGAAAATGGTGCAGTCTTCAGCCGAGTAGGGGTATACTAATTTCATGCGCGCAAAAGAGTGGAGGCAGTGGATACTGATTTGCATCCTGCTAGTCGTTGCCTTCGGGCTCCTGTCGCTTATCTGGGGGCTCTTCGACAAGGCGCAGGTGGCGATAAACGAGGCGCATAACGCTCAGACACAGTATCAATTGTTGGAGGAGCGTAAGGCCGCGCTTGAAGCGAAAGTGACAGCGCTTAATACGGAGCGCGGGAAGGACGCCGCCGTTCGTACCGCATTTGGAGTTGCACGCATCGGCGAAGAGGTTATCGTAGTGGTGCCGCCGGTATCGGCGACCTCGACGCCGACTCTGTCGTGGTGGCAAAAAGTGTTCAACTGGTTCAAATAATAGCGGGTATGGTTTAGTGGTAGAACGCGACCTTCCCAAGGTTGAGACCCGAGTCCGATTCTCGGTACCCGCACTTGCATTTTTGGCCCACGTAGTGTATTATTTTATTAGTTAATTGTGAGGAGGAGCTATGGAACCGTATATAGGGACGGGGCTAGAGTTGGTAACCATCATGCTCTGGCTCTTGGCGGGAGCGTTCGTCTCCACCAAACCATGCCAAAACATCATGTACCTCACGAGCGTGGGGCCCATAGTCAGTTTTTTATGGAATGTATTAAAACGGCTCTGCCGTTTTTTTGTTGCATAACGCTGGTGGTGTGGATAACATGAAATGCTATACTTCGAACATAACGTAACCACCATGGATAAAAACATCACCATTTACAGCACGCCGACCTGCCACTTCTGTCAGATGACTAAGGATTTTCTTAAAGAAAAAGGCATAGGTTATACGGAGTTCAACGTCGCTAGCGATTTAGAGAAGCGCCAAGAAATGATACAAAAATCAGGCCAGATGGGCGTGCCGGTTATCTTCGTCGGCCCAGAGATGATTATCGGTTTTGACAAGGAGAGGCTCATCTCTACCCTTGGCATTGCCGCATAAGCTCGCCCCTATAGTTCAATGGATAGAACGGCCCGCTCCTAATGGGCTGATGTCAGTTCGATTCTGGCTAGGGGCACAAAAAACTTGCTATACTAGAAACATATGGACCCAGAGATAAAACGTGAATTTGAGGAGATACACGCGCTCGCGAAGGATAATCATCGGCTACTACGCTCCATGCGGCGGCATCAGCTTTTTGGCACAATAGCGTCTCTCGTGTTCTGGCTCGTCCTGCTTATAACGCCGTTCTATCTGTATCAGCAGTATCTCCAGCCGCTTATCGCGAAGTTCCAAGCGACTAGCGGTTCGCCTACGTCCGGCCCTCTCGGACTCCCGACTTCCGCTGATCTACAAAAGCTGATAAACTCTTTCAAAGCGGGGCAGTAGTGCCTCGGTAGGCTTGGATAGCTCAGTTGGTAGAGCACTTCCCTGAAGAGGAAGGGGTCCCCGGTTCGAGCCCGGGTCCAAGCACAGACATGTATCAAAAGACCTTTCTTTGGGTTCAGGCGCGCGAACGGCATCTCTCGGCGCTCGCGATGATTGCCGGATTTGTCGTAGACAATCTCTTTTTTGAGCGTATTGATCTCTGGCAGACGCAGGTGGTTTTTGCCTCGTATGCCACTGTTTGTTTTATCGCGATCCCACTTCTCCATCTGATTGAGTCGCGCGCTGCGCGTGCAGGGGCCTCCCTCCCGCGCTGGAGCCTCATTCTCCCGTTCGTGACACAGTTCGCGCTCGGCGGTTTCTGGAGCGCCTTCGTCATCTTCTATGGGCGTTCGGCCGACCTCGGCGCTTCTTGGCCGTTCATACTATTCATCGTCCTTATCTTTCTCGGCAGCGAATACTTCCACCGGTACCACGCGCGACTCGTCTTCACGAGCGTTCTATTCTTCTTCGCTCTCTACTCGTATGCGATTTTCGCACTGCCGATTTATACCGGCACGATTGGGACACCAACCTTTCTCGCTAGCGGGCTGCTCGCGGTCGGCGTTTTCACGTTATTTACCGTCCTACTGCGCATACTGGCGCGCGAGCGGTTCCTCACCGAGGTATGGCGTATACGCGTGGGAGCGTTCTTGGTTCTCGTTTGTATGAACGTGTTCTACTTCACCAATATCCTCCCGCCGCTTCCGCTCTCGGCAGAAGCGGCCGGTGTTTATCACTTAGTGTGGCGCGTGCCGGGGGCTTATCTCGCGACGAGTGAGGCACAGCCATGGCGCGTGCGATATCTCGGGCTCGCTCCGACACTCCGAATTGTACGGGGCGACTCGCTCTCGGCGTACAGCTCCGTGTTCGCGCCGACCGTTCTTAAAACGACCATAGTGCACCGATGGCAGTGGTATGACCCAGTGAAAGGGGAATGGGTAACTAGAGCCAATATAGCGTATCCGATTCAGGGCGGTCGTGACGGCGGATATCGCGGTTACTCGTCTATGCCGATACTCGACGCCGGAGAATGGCGCGTGAACATAGAAACCTCCGATGGCCGCCGTATCGCGCGCCTACCGTTCACGGCGGTACTCACTACCGACACACCCGCTGAAACAACAATTACGCTTAAATAATTTTATCCTGCGCGGACGCGAAGCTTGGTCTGGCGGGCCTTATCCAATTTCGGCATAATAACGGTTAAAAGACCGTCCTTGGCGCTAGCCGAAGAGGATTCAACGTCAACTTCCTGAGGGAGCATGATGGTGCGGGAGAACGAGCCCCAGAAGAGCTCGCGGGTAAAATAGTCGGGGCCGGAGACTTGTTCGCGCTCCATACGTGACCCCTCTATCTCGACACGGTCGCGACTTATAGAAATGGAGAGTTCGTCGGGACGCACGCCCGCGACGAATGCGCGGACGACGATATCGCTCGCCGTCTGGTGCACGTCGACGGGGAGCTGTCCCTCGACATCAGAAGCGTCGTCGAGAGGCGCCGGCCGCGCGGCGGGCTCGCTCGTTCGCGAACGCGATTCTTTACCCTTCGGAGATTGCACCTGCGCGACAACGGGCACCTCGTCGTCAAAAGAGTCAAACGGCTCCTCAACCGAGAAGTTTCCGGAGAGACGTTCGAAGAATGAGCGCTTCATGTTCATAGCTGGTAATAATATTATGGATTACGGTACTGGAAATATTTTAGCACCTCAAACGCTGCGAAAAAAATAACGGCTACCATCCAGATAAGGAAGAAAGCGGCGAGCGCAGCAGAAGCGCCTTCACCAATAATAAGCGTATTGAACGCAGTGTGCAATGCGATAGCGAGGATAAGTCCGAGCGCCGCGGCGAATGTGCGGCCGATCGGGTGATACTTCGCAGAAAAAGCCATCGAGAATCCGATTGCTGCAGAGGCTACAACATGTAACAGAGTGGAGCCGAGGAAGCGTAAGTCGCTGGTGAAGAGGCCGTTCAGCAGATTACCTTCGGCGAGCGGTGCGAGTAGAAACAGAGCATTCTCGGCTGCGGCGAAGCCGAGCGCCACAGTTATCATATAAATGACATAGTCAGGCGCCTCATCTACCGCGTTACGCCAGAGGATGAATATCGCCGCCATGCCGTATTTCAAAACTTCTTCGACTAGCGCCCACGCGGTTAGAATAGAAAGATTTCCGGAGAGATGCTCCTTAGAATATTGTTCAAACGGCAGAGCGAGCGGTACCGCAATCATTCCTGCCACAAATGCGAGCGCGATAAGCTTCTTCGGCTCCGGATGACTCGCATCTTCTTTTAATAGGAAGTAAAGCCAAATAAAGGACGGCAGAAGCCCGCCGAGGACAGCATAGCCGAGCGTTGTTGCAGTCATTTGTGTATTGTAGCAGGCCCTCGACCACAGCCAGTTTGCGGTCGCGCTCCGGGCCGCTCGGCCAAGTCTTACTACCGCAAACTGGCCGTGGTCTCAGGCCAAGATTCAACCATCAGGAACTTCGCATCTTTCGTCGGCATGGATTGATAGATTTCTTCTGTGATGAACGGCATAAATGGATGGAGGAGTTTAAGCGAGTTCTCTAAAATATAATAAAGCGTCGCGCCGTATTCGCTCTTACCCTTGCTTTCTTCAATAATCTCATCAGCGAAGCGATGCCAGAGGTAGTGATAGAGTTTTTCTGCGGCCATATAAATTCTGAATTCCTCAATATCGTTTGTCACATCCGTAGTGAGCGCGTCAAATTCGGCTTTCAGATTCTCGTTCATTTCTCCGACACGTTCTTGTGAGAGAACAAACCGCGCGATGTTCCAAAGTTTGTTCGCGAAGTGCTTATAGCCCTTTACCTTGTTCTCGTCAAAGCTGATGTCACTCCCGATCGCGGAGCCGACAAGGAGCCCCATCCGGAGCGCGTCCGCACCGTATCGGTCTATCATGTCCAGCGGGTCAATGCCGTTATTAAGCGATTTGCTGAATTTTCTTCCACTTTTGTCCCGAACAAGTCCATGGATTAGTACAGTTTTAAATGGTACTTGACCAAGGTGAAAACCGCTCATGAGTATCATGCGCGATACCCAGAGATTGAGTATTTCGTAGGCGGGCGACATGAAAGTCGTGGGGTGATAGGTCGCGAGATCTGGAGTCTCCTCAGGCCAGCCGAGCGTGGAGAATGTCCAGAGTGCCGATGAAAACCATGTGTCGAGCACATCCGGATCCTGCTCCCAATCTTTACCGGATGGAGCTTCTGTTCCCACGTGTATTTCTTCTCCGCTGTACCAAACGGGGATCCGATGTCCGAACCATATCTGCCGGCTTATGCACCAATCGCGCAGATTATCTATCCAATGGAAATACGCTTTTCGGAATCCTTCTTGAGGCATCGTAACGCCGCCATGCTCCACGGCGGCGCGCATCAACGCCTTAAGAGTTATCTCGCCCCCGCTCGCGATCCCCGGAATCTCGGAGTGTGGAATCGTAAATGGCTTCTCCACGTCGACGAACCACTGGAGTTTGATTTGCGGTTCAATGATGCCGCTGGTGCGTTCTGCAGTCGCGATGTTGTGTATGTATGGTTCTTCTTTCTCCACAAGACCCTTCGCGCGCAACTTTTCAACGATCTTTTCGCGCGCATCAGCAATCTTCAT
>CAZVYA010000015.1:0-8835 GCA_964631225.1 uncultured Candidatus Saccharibacteria bacterium | reverse complement strand
GCAAGGTTTGTGTGCCAGAGAAATAGCGGCTGTCGCGGAGTCGGCGCGCACTGTGCGTTCTGGCAGTGCTTCAAGAAGCCAGCGACAACCTCTGATACAGGGTCGAGAGAGAGCGAGGCGAGAGCATCTGGCATTCCCGATTTCGCACGGCCCTCCCCGCGTTTCTTAACAGTGAGGGATACCAGAGGCGTGAATCCGTAATATTGGCCGACGGCGCGCGCCTTGGTGTACAGCTCGTCTGCCGGTATAACGTCGCGCGTCATAGTGTTGGTGTAGTGGTCGTGCTCGTCGAGTAAGTCGCAGTACCGGGGAAAAATCCGCCCTTGCTCACCGGCAGGAGGCGCAGGTCGGCGCGGCCTATTATATTCTTCTTCGGAAGAGCTCCCCAGAATCTGCTGTCTGAACTATTCGGACGATTATCTCCCATGACGAAATATTCTTCCGGAAGAAGCGAAACGTCGTTTGTATACGTCGCGTCCTCTCTCACCGTATAAGGCTCCGCAAGCGCCGTTTTCTCCCCATTCTCCGAAATAATAGTCACAACGCCGTGGTTGATAGAGACTGTTTCTCCGGGGAGCCCTATTACGCGCTTTATATAAAAGACGGACGGATTACCGGGGTAGCGGAAGACTATTACGTCGCCGCGCTCAGGGGACTTGAAGTTATATATGAGTTCGTCGATAACGAGATAATCGAGGTTTTGGAAGGTCGGATGCATAGAGTCACCGTCAACTACGAACGGTGATATGACAAACATGCGAATCGGGATAACCACTACCACAATAAGGAGAACGAGAGTGAAAAGATCCTTCAGAAGACCCTTCCAAGTGTCAGACATGCGGGCATTGTACTTGAAGCAGTAAACTGCGCAAGTATGAATGCTCGTTGGGGTACAAAAAAGAGAGCGCTCCGGCCGCTAGGCCAATTCAACTCTCTTTTTTATACCCCCAACTCGCTTCGCATGTTAATATTCTCGCATGGCAATAGTAATAGTTGGCCTCGGTAACCCGGGGAAAGAATACGAGAAGACTCGGCACAACGCTGGGCGAAGTGCCGCTGAGCTTGTTGCCGGTGATAACGAGTTCGACGACTTCGTTTTTAATAAAAAGGCCAATGCGCTCGTGGCTAATGGCGCGATAGAGAAAGAAAATGCGACGCTAGTTCTACCGGAAACGATGATGAACGCCTCGGGCAAGGCGGTGAGCGCGTTTATTAAATCGCCGAAGGCGGCAAAAAATCTTTTAGTGATACACGACGACCTCGATTTACCGCTCGGTACCATCAAGATGGTGTTCGCGCGCGGCTCCGGAGGACATAAGGGCGTTGAGAGCGTGATGCGCGCGATTAAGACTGATGCATTCGCGCGCATTCGTATTGGCATCAGCGCCTCAGGCAAAAAGAATCAGGCCAAGAAAGTTTCTGGAGAAGAAAAAGTCATTAAACAGGTGATAGGGAAGTGGAAGCCCTCTGAAGAGGCGATATTTAAAAAAGTGTTAAAAAAAGTCGCCGAGACCGTTCGTCTATACGCCTCCGCGGGCATCGAATCCGCCACTCAGTTTGCCAATACACGGTAAATAAAAAGCGCCACCGAGGAGGTGGCGCTGGAGGTTTACAGGCCTATGGCGTGTAGAACCGGAGCGACGTGCAGGTCCCATACAGGATTGTGGTCCCACACCATCGCCGAGACGGACGCGTTTTTCATCTCATGCCCTCGTTTTGAGGAGAGGACTCCGAGTGTTACTCGCGACACCACGACGGAAGGTTTTTTTGAGTCGTGTTCGATTGGGACGAAGGTAGCCGACACGCCGCACGATGTCCAGAAGGTGCCGAAGAATGTCTCGTGCTTGTCCGCGCCCTTCTCGCAGTATGCGACGACTGCTTCAGTCCCTTCGGACGCGAGAATCTCTTCCGCGCGTTGTTGCTTTTTGGCCGCGGCGACGTTCGCCGCGAAACCTAATCCACCGAAGAGGTCGGCGAAGCCGGCACCAACGCTCGCCACCACCATTAGCATCGCGAATGCGACAAAAATGCTCGTGAGCTTCATGGCGTTACACCCACGGCCACGAGGCGTTCAGGTTCCGGACGAGGATGCGGTCAACGGCCTGTGGCAAGAGGTCGGTGTCCGTGTACAGTATGTCTTTCGAGACGGTTGGATTTATTGCAAATCTAGAGAAGCCACCACGCGCGTTCATTGTGAAGAAGAACACTCGGGCCCTCACTCCACGCATCGTCTCCGCAATCATCTCGGCCTGCGCTATGGTCATCACATGGCCGCGGCTCGCTAGAAGCCTCACGCGCGTCGAGCGCGGAGTATTCTCTGGCATGTCGAGGATATATGATGCCAATTGTTCGTACGTCGAATTTTTCGCAACGGCGATCGTCCACACTGTACACGGGTCCGTTCTGGGCTGCTTGACCGGTAAACCGTTGAGCGTATCGCGACGCGCATGCCGTGGGAAGCATTTCAGTGTTTCCTTCATATCGATCGCTCCGAGACCGACCTTGCCGACAACGCGAAACGGCGGAACTTTTTGGAGCAGGTCATACTTCTGAGTATTCATTGCACGTCTCCTCTGGTGAGAACAGATATCTCACATAAGAGTAGCACGTCTTAGTCGCCCGTCAAGCGCCTACTTCTTCTTGCCGGCGAAGGTGAGCGTCATACGCTGTTCCTTCGGTTCAAATAGGGCAATTGTGAACGGATACGTCTTCCCGAGCTCCAGAGTCTCGCGAAGCGCCGCTGGCGACTCGAACTCGCTCACGTGGACGAGGCCGGCGACACCCTCCTCGATTGATGCTAGGGCGCCGTGCTTGTTGTACTTAATGATGACGCCCGGCACCTCCATGTCCTTACTGTAGCGCTCGGCGGCTGTGTGCCACGGGTTCTCCATAAGCGCCTTGATAGATAGAGAAATCTTTCCGTCTTTTATTTCGATAACCTTGACGCGCACTTTGTCAGCAACCCTGAAGAGCGCATGCGGGTCCTCTACGAGGCCCCAGTCTAGTTCGCTGATATGCACTAGGCCCTCGAGTCCCGGCTCCAGCTTAACGAACACGCCGAAGTCGACGACGCCCGTGACCTCGCCCTCGGCCGAGTCGCCGACCTGATACTTATCGATAAGAGACGCCTTCTCCTCGGCCTCGTTGCCTGTGCGTTCAGAGAAAATAAGTTTACTCTCCTTCGCGTCGGCCGTGATGATACGAACAGATAGCGGATGCCCGACGAGATTCATAAGCTCACCGAGAATCTTTTCTTTATCTCCCTCCGGCACGCGCGGGTAATGGTCCTTGGAGAGTTGAGAAGCGGGGAGGAATCCCTTGATTCCTTGCCATGTGAGAATGAGACCGCCCTTGTTCGCCTCCTCTACGATTAGCGAGTATGGCGTTTGTGAGAGAATTGCTGTCTCAGCCTCGCCCCAGATGGCCGCTTGTCGCGCCTCTTTTAATGACAATTCAATGTAACCCTCGCGACCGGCGGGGTCTACAACCTTCGCGCTGATGATGTCGCCCGAGTTCGCCTTACGCAGCACATCGGCGGCGTTGAGGTATTCGCGGCCGTAGATGAGGCCTGTGCCGAACGGCGCGAGGTCGATATACACGCGGCCGCGATTTATAGCGATAATCGTGCCCTCAACGAGATCTCCGACCGACGGCGGCGTCGGGATGGAGTCGAGCATAGAGGCCATCGGATGGCCTTCTGGCAAATGTATTGTCGGTATCGGAGCGGCCTTAACGGCCGGTTTTTCCTCTGACATATATATAAATGACGAGCGGATTTTCGAATCGGGTATCCGACGTTGCCGTCGGAGGGTTAGCCCTCATCTACTTCTCTGCACGCAACGAGATTACTATAGCAAATAGCACAAAAAAATGCTACAATACTGACAATGGTTATTACGCACCACGGTGGGCAATGCTTCAAGGTTACCTTCGGCGACTTGACGCTTGTCTTCGACCCGATTAGTAAAAATGCGACGCTTCCTGCTGTCCGATTCGGCGCCGATATCGCTCTTGTCTCGCGTGACCATCCGGATATGAACGGTGTTGAAGAGGTTACGTACGGCGAGAAGAAGCCATTCGCAGTTACCGGCCCCGGCGAATACGAGAGACAGGGCATCGTTATCCAAGGATTTCTTTCCAAGAGTAAATACGGGCTCGGTAAGGGAGAGGAGAGCGCCGTCAATACTATATATAGTATTGACCTAGAGGACATGACGCTCGTTCATCTCGGCGCGCTCTCTGACACAGAACTTCCAAGTGAAGCTCGCGAGAGCATTGACGAGATAGATGTTCTCTTCGTGCCTGTGGGAGGTGACGGCACGCTCTCTCCGGCGAAGGCGCACGAGCTCGCAGTCTCGCTAGAGCCTAAGATTATAGTTCCTATGCATTGGAGCGGTATCGGGCAGCCGAAGTCGCTCGATGCGTTTCTGAAGGCGGCAGGGAATGGAAGCGAGAAGGTTGATAAACTTACGTTGAAGAAAAAAGATTTAGTCGGCCGCGACGGGAGTATAATCGTAATAACACCCTAAGCTTATGAAAACCATTTTTGAACATATAGAACAGGTGAAGCAACAGCCACACCATGTCCGTAAACAGGTCGCTCTAGCCGCAGCGGCGAGTTGTACAGCGCTCGTGGCGCTCGTGTGGCTGGTCGGGTCGGTCAGCTCAGGAGTGTTCGCCATACGAGACGGCGCGTCTTCAGCGACGAGCGTCGTAGGCGAAGTTACCGATAATCAGGGTCTCGCGGGTGCCGGCGCGGCAGCAGCGTTCCAGCAGGAGGACGCAACTCCGGCGCGCATAGAGATTATCGATTCCGCGCCGGATGTCTCGGTACAGAAGAAGGCTGAGCAGACCACAATACCGTTTTAAATGTTTGAATATTTAAACTTTTAAATATCTTTTATGGCGCGCGGTAAAGAGGACAAGGAGAAAGACGCGGCGACTCCTGTCGCCGCGAACGTCATTAACCAGCCGATTGTCGCAGAGATGCGACAATCCTACATCGACTACGCGATGACGGTTATCACCGCGCGCGCACTGCCCGACGTGCGTGACGGTCTGAAGCCTGTGCACCGCCGTATCCTCTACGCGATGCGCGATATGGGGCTCACACCGACGGTGAAGTTCCGCAAGAGCGCCACAGTCGTCGGCGAGGTGCTCGGTAAGTATCACCCGCACGGTGACATCGCTGTCTATGACTCTATGGCGAAGATGGCGCAAACATTTTCTTATAGATATCCGCTCGTACTCGGGCAGGGCAACTTCGGCTCTATAGACGGCGACAGTCCAGCAGCGATGCGCTACACAGAAGCAAAGATGTCGCGTATCGCGGACGCTCTACTCGCTGACTTGGAGAAGGATACTGTCGCATGGATACCAAACTACGACGCGACTCGTGAAGAACCTAGGGTCCTACCGGCCGCCCTCCCGAACCTGCTCCTAAACGGAACGCTCGGCATCGCCGTCGGTATGGCGACCAACATCCCTCCGCACAACTTGCGCGAAGTGGTCGCCGCGACCGTCCACCTAATCGACAATCCTGACGCTACGACCGACGACCTGTTGGAATTCGTTAAGGGTCCGGATTTCCCGCTCGGCGGCGTCGCATTCGGCCAGACCGACATCAAGCATGCTTACAGTTCTGGGCGCGGACCGGTGGTCGTGCGCGGCGAAGCGGAGATTATCGATGACGGAAAGAAAGATACGAAGATTATCATCACGTCCATCCCATACCGCGTGAACAAGAGCGAACTCATCAGTCGCATAGCCGAGCTTGTACAGGAGAAGAAGCTTGAAGGAATCCGCGACCTGCGCGACGAGTCCACATCTGACATTCGCGTCGTCGTGGAGCTGAAGGGTACGGCGCACCCGCAGGCCGTTTTGAATAATTTGTACAAGCATACAGAATTGGAAAGCACTTTTCATTACAACATGCTCGCGCTTGTGAACGGAGTTCCGGAGATGCTCTCTTTGTCCGGAATGTTGGAGAACTTCGTCGAGCATCGCCGAGAAGTGGTTAAGCGCCGCACCGAGTTCGACCTGCGTCAGGCGGAGGCGCGCGAGCATATTCTCCTCGGTCTCTCCAAGGCGCTCGACCACATCGACGAAGTCATC
This sequence comes from uncultured Candidatus Saccharibacteria bacterium, assembly GCA_964631225.1. GTDB lineage: Bacteria > Patescibacteriota > Minisyncoccia > Phycocordibacterales > Phycocordibacteraceae > C7867-001. The sequence continues at coordinate 2,721 of CAZVYA010000015.1, read as the reverse complement.
GCCATTATTAAGAGGGCGGCGGACATTCCATCAGCGAGCGCGGCGCTACAGAAGAAATTCGGTTTTTCTGTGCTCCAAGCGGCGGCGATTCTAGAAATGCGTCTATCCAAGCTCGCGGGACTGGAGCGTAAAAAGATTGAAGATGAACTTTCTGAAGTGCAGGCTCTCATAACTCGGCTGAAAGAGATTCTTTCTTCTGCGAAAAAGATTCTCGCTGTTGTGAAGAAGGAGCTCATAGAGCTGGGCGAGAAATATGGCGACGACCGTAGGACAAGAATCGTAAAGGGCGGCGTGCAGAATATCTCTGCAGAAGACCTTGTGCCTGACGAAGACTCCATGCTTGTCCTGACGCAAGGCGGATACGTGAAGCGTACTAATCCGAGCGAATACAAGAAGCAGAAGCGCGGAGGTGTCGGCGTGGTGGACATCGCTACCAAGGAGGAGGACATCGTCACGCACTTCCTCGTCGCCTCTGCGCACAGCGACCTTCTCTTCTTCACTAACTTCGGCAAAGCGTATCAGCTTAAGATGTACGAGATACCGGAGGGGAAGCGTGCGACCAAGGGCAAGAGCATCATGAACTTCCTCCCGCTCTCCGGCGAGGAGTCTGTGACGAGCGTGCTCGCCGTTCCGAAGGGGGCTGCGCTCGATGCGTCATCGGTAGTCTTTGTGACCGAACAAGGCGTGGCGAAGAGGGTTGCCGCAAAGAGCTTCGCAGACGTGCGTCGCTCCGGCATCATCGCGATTAATTTGAACAAAAAGAATAATCAGAGTGACACGCTCGTCTCCGCGCATTTGGCCGGCGAGGGCGACACCGTTTCAATAGTCACTGCGAAGGGTCAGTCAATACGATTTGAAGCAGAGGAAGTTCGCGAGATGGGGCGCACCGCCGGCGGAGTGCGCGGAATGAGCGTGAAGAAGGGTGACCGAGTTGTCTCCGCTGAAGTAGTCTCAGCTGCGGCTTCGGATGCGTCGCTACTGGTTATCATGAGCAAGGGTTACGGCAAGCGAACCAAGATTTCTGAATACAAGGTTCAAGGCCGTGGTGGCTCGGGAATTAAGACCGCGAACGTGACGCCGAAGACTGGCGAGGTAATTGGCGCTAAGGTCATTGTCGGCGACATCGAGGGAGAAGAGTTAGTCGTCGTCTCTAAGAAGGGGCAGGTGATTCGCACCAGCGTGAAAGAAATTTCTCTCCTATCCCGCGCCACCCAAGGCGTCCGCATCATGAAGCTCTACCCGGGCGACTCCATCGCCTCGATGGTTGCGCTCTAGATTTTTTCAACATCGAGTGGTACTCTCCCTGAGTTAAAACTAAACACTAGGAGTTCATTGTGAGAATAGTCTGCTTGGTATTCGCTACAAATAGCGCGTATGTGAACGTTGTCGAAGTGCCTCCTAAGGGCGTAGAAGTCTTTCCGGATAAAGGGATATGGAAGTGGCCGGGCGTATATCCGCCTGACGGGACGCGGACCACGCTCAAAATTGGGGAGAGCAGATACGCCAGAAATTCTCGAAGCGGTATCATCGGGGTGTACGATGTCGACAATCTGAAGCATCTCGATAGCATGGTTCACGATGCAGTCGAATCACAGCGCGACTATTCAAACGCAGACTGAGCTAAGCATCGGCCGCCCACTGGGACGGCTTTTTCTTTTCTCACAAATCTCCCTATCCACATCCGGTCGGCAAAGATAGGGAGATTTGGGATATGGTGTAGGTATGGGGAAATTGGAAGATGCGTCTCGGAAACGGAAAAAGAAAAAGGATATTCAAAATGCAGTGCTCGCCGTTGTTGCAGTCACGGGTTTTGTGGCGTTCGCGGCGGTCGCTGGGAATGCTCTTCAACTTCTCGACTATCTACCCAATGAGAAATATAATTTGAAATATCGTATGAAATCGGTAGCTGGACGTCTAGTCGCCAAAGGGTACGCGACGTGGGTCGAAAGAGACGGAAAAAAATTTCTGCGCATAACTCCGGCCGGACGCAAGACATTCGCGCTGGAACAGGCGAAAATCGCTCTCAAAAATCAAAAAAAGAAATGGGACGGACGTTGGCGCATGGTTGTTTTCGATATTCCAGAACGACGGAGTTACATTAGGACTCGTCTACGCACAGTCATGGGTGAGATCGGGTTCGTGCGGTTACAGGACAGTGTGTGGGTCTATCCATATGATTGCGAAGATTTCGTTGCGCTTCTTAAGGCGGAGCTAAAGATTGGCAAGGACGTGCTCTACGCGATTGCTGACACTATTGAACATGACAAGAGCATTCGCCGACAGTTCAATCTTCCCGAAGCCTAGTATCGGGAATCTCCCTATAAATGACGGCCGGAAGAAATAGGGAGATTTGCATATGGAGAGAAAGAAAGCGGGAATACTTGCTGGAGGGAAGACGGAGTGATTTAATTTTGCCAGAGACCTTTGAATAGGAGGGGAGATGGATACGAAAGACTTAACGCTGATTGCAGAGAAGATTATGAACGAGGAGCAGCAGCACGACGTCAGTGTCTTTTTACGCGACGGAAGGACTGATCTCGCGAAGGAGTTACTGCGCCTTCGAGTGGATACTCTGTATTCCCGCGGAGAGATGACTAGAGAGGTCGCACTAGAGCTTTACAACCGGCTTCAGCTACCGCCAGAGTTTGCCGGCTTATTCCCACAACGCACACGTATCAGATGTTGATTACGCGCCGCCACGGGACGGCGCGTGCTATTTTA
>CAZVYA010000014.1:6401-8974 GCA_964631225.1 uncultured Candidatus Saccharibacteria bacterium | reverse complement strand
CCTCTTCGGCAATGCACACCAGCTCGTTGTGCAGATTATCGCCGTCGCCGCCGTCGCCGTATACGCATTCGTCGCGACGTGGATTATTCTGAAAGTGATTTCTCTCTTCTCTCCGCTGCGCGTCAGCCCCGACGACGAGGAACAGGGTCTCGACATCGCCACCCACGGCGAAGTGGGGTACCGATACTAGGGTCTGCATATGTTAGATAAAAAGACGGCTGTTACGGCCGTCTTTTTTATTTATGTTATATACTGTTCCGTATGAATACGAATACTCTTCGGCCGTACTTCCTGATGACGTTAATAGCCGTTTCAGCCGTAATAACGTTCTTTATTTTTCGTCCGTTTATAGTTGTCTTGGTGCTCGCAGTAGTGTTCTCCGTCGTGCTTCAACCTCTGTATAGGATAATTCTCCGCCGGATGAACGCGCTGCCGGGGCTGGCGGCGCTCGTAACGATGATAATCTCGGTGGTATGCATTTTAATACCACTCACATTTATTACCGTACAGATAACAGGTGAAGCTAGAAGTCTCTACGCCTCTATCTCGGAGGGTGGCGGAGAAACGTATCTAAACACCGTGATTAAGTCCGTGAGCGATCTCGCCGAGCAGTACGCTCCGAGCCTCGCATTGTCAGGAGCGGACCTCTCAGATTCGGTGGACCAATATGTAAAAGACGGTCTCGCGTGGACTGTCCAGAATCTAGGCGGAGCGTTTGGCGGTATGGCTCGGCTGCTCCTCAGCCTGTTTATATTCTTAATCGCGCTTTATTACTTCCTTCGCGACGGAGAGAAGCTTAAACGAACGGTTATTGATTCAAGTCCTCTGGCCGATACCGACGACAACGCAGTGCTTACGCGCCTCGAACACGCGATAAACTCCGTCATACGCGGGAGTTTAACAATCGCTCTTATACAGGGAGTACTGACAGGAATCGGGTTCACTTTGTTCGGAGTGCCGAACAGCGTTCTGTGGGGAGTAGTGGCGGCGCTCGCAGCCCTAATCCCCGGCGTAGGCACTTCTCTAGTTCTAGCGCCCGGAGTCGCATACCTATTCGTCATAGGCGCGATGACACCCGCGCTTGGGCTATTGATATGGAGCGTTGTCGCGGTCGGGCTGATAGACAACCTGCTCGGGCCTAAACTGGTGGGGAAGAGTATGCAGATTCATCCGCTCATCGTGCTCCTATCCGTATTTGGCGGGCTCGCATTCTTCGGTCCCGCCGGAATATTCCTCGGCCCTCTCTGCACCAGCCTCCTCTTCGCCCTCGTTTCGATTCGTACTCGCGCCGTTGATTAGCTGAAAACGGCGAAGAGCAGGTAACAGACGAAAAAGACAATCGGGATAAAGAGGTCGGCGCTGAAGAGGAACTTCTTCAGTCTGGAGTCGTGATTTTCTTCCATAAGAGCCCATTCTGTCTTGTAGAGCGCGAGCGGGAGATGCTCCTCGAGGCAGTGGACGATGCGGAGCTTGATAATATTTCGCTGTTTATAAGAGTAGGTGACACCCAACCATATAACCGCCATGAGTGCGCCCGCGAGAGGGAGAAGCAGATGCCAGACCGAAGAGTCAATCGGCTTCTGCGATGAGAAGCCGAGACCTATAGCTGTCACGAGCGCGGTGTTCGCTGTGAGGAAGAAGGTGTTTAGCTTCAACTTCAAGTCGCTCGTGTAGTTCACGCTCTCCACAAAGAGTTTATATTGTAGGAAAAAATGTTCGCGGTACCTGTGGCCGTACGCGTCCTCGTTACTCGCGAAAATAGTCGTTCGGCATGTGTCCTGTTCGTGTCCATTCATGCCCTTAGTATACAACCCATAATGGCCCCCCGAGGCGCTTGACAAAATAGGCTGGGTATGCTAGGCTGTATCTAGGACTTTTGAACAACCCACCAGAGGAGAATCACCATGCAGACAGCTGCGATGAACAGGGAAGCAAGAAGGGCCGAAAAAAGGGCGCAATACGAAGCACAGGTGCGAACGCTTGCTGCCCAACATCATCAGAAACGGAAACCTGAAGTGCCGGCGAAGCCGTCGCCGAAACAGGAAACCGTGAAGCTCAAAGACGGCACGAAGTTCGTCCTGATATTCAGCCTTCCGCGCCGGAAGGTACCGGAAGGGCTCCAGGTCCTGAAGCAGACCGGCGGTGCCATCGGTTACACGCCGGAGCCGCAGGAAGTGCCGCAGGACGTCCGCTTCGGCAAAGCCAGCATCGACCTCGACGGTCTGATGCAACGCGTATCGGTTGACGTCATCAACGTCTGCCAGGGTGAGCGCGACTTCTGCCGCGTGTACGTCAACTGCACTGTGGGCATCGTAACGAAGTCTCAGGGCTTCGGCCCGTGGACCGGCGACTACGAACGATTCGTGCGGAAGAACGTCGAGCAAGTCTGGGGGCGGGCAATCGTAAAGCGCGCCGACGACAAAACCTCGATGGAGCTACGGAAGCCGGTCGACGGCGACGCTGAAGTGAAAGTACGGTTCGCGATCGAACGTTAGTCGCGAACTATCAGAGCGGGAGCCTGCGGGCTCCCGTTTTTTATTACAAAAAAGCGAGCCCGCGGGCTCGCTTAGAAA
>CAZVYA010000014.1:4789-6391 GCA_964631225.1 uncultured Candidatus Saccharibacteria bacterium | reverse complement strand
GGCCAGAATGCCGAGGCTTCTGTGGCGTTCATATACAGAACTCCTTCCATCGGGAATCCGCCTCGCTTCTCGACCCACGCCTTGATATCCGGAGATGCATGCGGAGGTTCTCGTATCTCCACAGACCTTACACGAGTCGTAAGCGGTATTCCGCGCATGGTTTCTCCGGAGGTAAACGTTATGACACGGGTCATTTGGTGGAATCCGAACACAGCCTTCTTCGTGATACAGACGTTCGGGCGCGCGAGGTCGGCGAAGAGCGCACAGGCAGAGTCGCACCGACCGTCGATTCTAACTCGCCGGCCGGTACTGAGAACTTCTTCAGCCGCGACGACGAACGTCGACACGGTACCGCCGGTATTACTCGTAACCGTTACTATGCCCCTGCCGAAGACCTTGGCAAAAGACTCTTCCTGCGGCACCGAAGCACAGCCGACAATCCATTCACACGCGATGAGAGCCACTAGAACGATAAAATTAGTCGGAAACATTTAGACCCCCATATTTCAACACCAATCTGCACATTAGAATATCAGGAAAGACACATATGTCAACTTCTGAACATTAGAAATCAGGAGTAGAATACGAACAGACAGACGAGAAGGGGTGTGAAATGAAAATGCTCTTGTTTCTGCTCGCAATAGCGGTAGCCGCCTGCAGCACTGTGCCGAAATATTCTCCGATACAGAGCGAAGTAACGAAGAGAGACTCGCGCGGACGCGTCGAAGTGATGGAGACGCGAGCCAGCGACGGCACATGTATCGCACAGGTTATCTACGAGCGTGGTGTACCTGCTATACACGTGCTCGTAATATCACGCACAAGGCTGCAGAACCTAGGGTCGCTCTATATTACCGGTGGTACTGAAGATGAGATTAGCGACTCGACTCTTATGGAGAAATTTTACAAAGCCATCGGTGAACATTGTCTCCCGCTCATCATCAGTGGCTACAGGAATGTGTGAAAAAAAAGACCACGCAGTGCGTGGTCGTTTTGTAAGAAAAGGTATGACGTTGCTATCCGCACAGCGGCCAGAAAGCGATGGCCTCGTTCGCGTTCATTACAAGTAAGCCTTCGGAGGGGAATCCTCCACGCGCGTCAACCCAAGCTTTTATATCCGGAGACGCAGGCGGCGGTTCTCGAGTTTCCGTAGCCCCAGCCGGTCCTGCGGTTATGGTTAGCTGGTGGAATCCGAAGACGGCACGGTCGGTAATGCAGACATTCGGACGCGCGAGGTCGGCGAAGAGCGCACAGGCCGAGTCACAACTCCCGTCAATCCTCACGTGCCGGCCCATTCTCAGGATCTCTCTGGCCGCGTACGCGAAGACCCATACAGATCCGCCGCCGCTATCAACAATGGTGTCGTTCTCCATCGGCACCTCCGAGAAGGGGAGGTCAACAACACTCGCACAGCCAGTTACCGCACTGCACAGCGCAAGCGCGGCGAGTGCGGAACGAATATTCATAGAATCCTCCTGTCAAATGACCTATGGACTAGTGTATCAGAAATAACAAGTATGTCAAGTGCTTAAAAAAAGACCACGTGTACCGTGGTCGTTTTGCGTCTCTCTGACTAATCGCGAATCGCGTCGATGAGTCCGA
>CAZVYA010000014.1:0-4779 GCA_964631225.1 uncultured Candidatus Saccharibacteria bacterium | reverse complement strand
GTGTTGTATGCACACAATCTGCGGATTTTTGTTCTGTTGCATTTCGCTCGCCGCAGAAGGATATCGTCGAGAGCCTTTTGTTCGTGTTCGAGGGTCTCGATCATTTTCAAGCGTTCTCGAATGGTGCGGAGATACGCGAGCTTGCGCAGAGTCGTCAGACTTACGTCGTCGTTACGAATTTCGTGAATCATGAGGCGCGCATGGCGGGTCGCTTCTCGCCGGTCGCATGCCTGAAGTATTATCACTCCAGCTGATCGCCCATAACCAACAATGGCCCCCCTTCGATGCTCCACATGCGCAGTACGAATCATGTCATGAATATCGAGGGCCGCTGCCATGATGCCGCCATTGGTCTGGATTCGCACGTCGATTTCTGGCACGCTGTGAGCCTCCGCGACCGCGAGACGATCGCGAACATGGGCGACCATTTCTTCGTTGATATAGTCATAGATCGTGATGATTCCGCGTTCAGCCAATTTCAGAAAAACTTCATTCGACCGTTCGTGTGCGTCCATATTCAGCCTCCACAGAACATTGATTCCTAGGAAGGTTGTAGCACAAAAAAAGAAACCCCGCATTAGCGGGGGGAGAGGCGAGTACGCTCTCTGAAGTAGTCCTCCATAAGGAGCGGAGCCATTGGGTCGCGGAAGCACGGATAATATTTCGCGTGCCGATCGGCCGAGGTGAAGATGAATGGCTCGAGGCCGGCGAATCGGTAGAGATAATAGACGAGCGCTCTGCCGCTTCTGCCGTTGCCGTCCACGAACGGGTGAATGTGCAGGTAGGTGTAGTGGAATCGCGCGATGGCTGTGGCTCTCTGGACCTTCGAGAGCTTATGGCACGTCTTCTGCCAGTCACGGGTTTCTTCGATAAGTTTGTCCATGCGCGAGGGGACTTCTGTCGGAGAGAGACACTTCTCGTTTCCGATCCACACGTCGCAGTCCCGCCAGTTGCCGCGATGCCTCTCCTCTATCTCGCGCTCGCCCTTCTCGCCCTGTTCGGCGACAATGAGAGCTTGTGTTTGGCGGACCAGAATCGGCCGCAAGGGCACTTTCTGCAGAGAGTGTTCGCGGAGCAGTAGCAATGCGCCAACATGCCCGCGCGCATGTTTCTGTTCAATTTGCGCTCGAACAAGCGACGGGTCGTCATCGATACCCTCTATCGCATCCGACTCGCAGATGAAACTAACAAGAAATTCTGCCTCCTCAGGATTCATTGACCTTCCTTAACAATGAACTACATGAACACCGATTTTGGGATTTTTGGGGGAATGCCGATCCCTTTTCCGCCAAGATGTCCTCTTATGACCCTCTCCTTTTCAAGGGCGCGGTCGGACATGTCTTTATAGCGTCTCTCCTCCAGAATTGCCTTCTTTAGGAGACGCAAAAGTGCAGGATTTTTGACGTCCTTTTCCATTTCCACGGCGATCGCAAGTTTGTAGTCCGCGACGGCAATGGCAGCCGCCAGATATTGTATGGCGCATGTCTGCGCCAGCATAGCCGCCGCGTCAATCGCTATTTGGTTCCTACTGCCGCGATATTCCGGATCGCGTATTAGGTCATCGCATCCGTCTGCACCCGCCTTGCCGGCGGCTACGAACAATACAACCGCTAGAACTCCAAAAATCTTTTTCATCCCAATCTCCGTGGTCAGTTAGTCTGTTTATTTATATATCACGATGTGTCGATACCGTCAACCATTACGTATTGTGCAGAAAGATTATATGTGGTTGAATCTTCTCGGAGTCGTCCTCTTACAAACAGAGAAAGGGATTAAGAATGAAGAACGCATTGTGCTTATTGTTCTCGCTGCTGTTCATTTCGGGGCAATCTCTCGCGCAGGACACGTTCAAGTTGAATGAAAGGTTAATGGAGAAGGGTTCATACTGCTTCGTCCAACAGGCCGCCATCGACGTTGCGAACGGAGGGAACATCGAGGCAGCTACAGCAATCCTGCAGGCTCATATCAACGACGGAGCATGCGTGGTTATGCACGCGGTCATAGTCTACTCGCGCAGGATTTATCAGTATGAGAATATCCGCGTTTACGAGGGCAGAGTCGGAGGCATCACCATTTTCAACCCGACACTGAACGTTGCAGAAGGTGAAGAAAACCCGTAAAGGACGACGATCTGACCGCGCAAAGTAAAAAGCCGCTCCCGAGAGAGCGGCCTTGTTTTTATTGGAGCGATGCGAGCATTCGCCGCCATGCTTCCCACGGCCCGCTCGGTTCTGCGCGGGCGCCGTTCAGGACCTTTTCAAGGGAGCAGAAATTCTCGGCGACGTGGTCGTAGAACTTCCCCGACTCCCGCATACCGGTCGATTGGAGCCGCGCGGCCAGACTGCCGTAGGCAGTCTGGCCCACATGTCGAAAGTAGGTCGAGCTGACGTGTAGTCGTAGAGCCCTTTCCGGATAAAGCCCCGCGAGAAGCAGTGCTTCGTCTCCCGCACGCTTAAGAAGAACGCTCGCTCGTCTCCCGCGAAGCTCCGTAGAGCGAAGAAGGTTTACGGCGAGAACACGGCTGAGGATTCGAGTATCGCGTAGGTGTTCTACGAGACATGCGACAAGAAATCCGTGGAGCTGAAGGGGGAGTGTAATACGGGACTTGTCCTCGCCAGCTCCGACCAGTTTTTCAAACAATGAAATTTCGGCCGAGACGTACGGAGTCTTTTCCGAGAGTAACATGACGTATCTCCTTTATTCCGTTTGAAAGGGGCACAGAGTGTGCCTAACTGGTTTGCTGAAAATAGGTTATCATGACAAATTTGTTTTGTCAAGTTTTTTCTATAAAAATCGGACACGACGTATATCGTGTCCGAGTGTTCGGTCTCTTACTGCTATAGCCCTCGCCACCAGCGTCGCAGGCGGATCCTGAACCCGAGCGCCACATCTATCGCGCGCTCGGTATCCGGATCGGTAACCGCTCTGGCGTAGCGCGGGTCGTGGCCGAGCGTCCCTTCCGGATCCCACGCGTCGTCATCATCTACAACGGGCTGTACTTGCGTCGACAATGTGCCATTCATGGCGTTCCTCTCTCTGGTTAACCTGCTTCTTATATATCACGATACGTAAAGCCTGTCAAATTTTGCGAAAATAAAAAAGCCCGCGGGTAGCGGGCTTTTGTGAGACTCTCGTCTCAGGCGTCGAGTGGCATGAGGTCGGGCTCGACCAACTTGAGGAACTCGAAGAGTTCCTCCGGCGTAACGCCGACCCTTTCGGCCACCTCTTTGAACACCTTCGGGCCATAGATATCGCGGGCGTAGAAAGGTGATACATACCCGGGCTTACCTATTTCACGTTCGTTGTAAGTGCTCACCAGCGTCCCAACTTCTTTGTACCGCGACGAATTTTTTTCCACAGCGTTCTCCTTTGTGAAGTTGACCGTATAGAGTATAGCATGCGGTCGTTTATTTGTCAATACTCACTTACGCTTTTTCGTGACGGCGTCGGCGACGGCGATTACAGCGATAGCGGCTACGCAGAGGCCAAGAAACGCGAATGCCGGCAGGAGCTCTCCGGGCGGCCACGGCGTCTTCTTAATGGCGTTCAGTCCGGCTGCGATTTTCTTTCGAATGTCCATAACGCACCTCCTTATCCATTTCCGCTTATAACCTATCACCGCCGCCCGTTTCGTCAATCATCCATACGATGGTTCAATGGTGATATGAAACGACTGGTTATGTTGGATAAGATGGTCGGCGAGACGCCGCTCGCGGCGATTCGAGTGTGGAAAATAGAAAATCAAGAATATGCTCATCTGCCGGCCAGCTACGCTGGCCGGCTCGACCCGATGGCCTCCGGCAAACTCCTCGTCCTCTTGGGCGAGGAGTGTAAGCGCCAGCACGAGTATACGAATCTGGATAAAGAATATAACATTGAGGTCCTGCTCGACATCGGGAGCGACACAGGCGACGTGCTCGGGATGTCGGAATATGCCGAGCGAGGGACTGAGCTTGATGAACGCGCACTCGCAGCCGCGCTCGCTAGCGAGCGCGGCGCACACATGCGCGCGTACCCTGCCTTCTCGTCGAAGACAATTGACGGTAAACCGCTCTTCCTCCACGCGCTCGAGGGCTCACTGTCATATATGAAAGTACCGGAACATGTAGAATGTATTTACAATATTCAGCATCATGGTTCGTATACGATTTCTGATTCAGAGCTTGAGACTAAGATATCTGCGCTTCTCGACCTCGTCCCGCGTACCGATGAGCCGTCTAAAAGACTCGGAGAAGACTTCCGCGTGGATGCTATCCGCGCGCGGTGGCAGAAGCTTTTTAAAACAACACAAAAAAGAGATTTTACCGTGCTCCGCTTACGAGTCACCTGTGCCTCCGGCACATACATGCGCTCGCTCGCGGGACGTCTAGGCGTCGCGCTCGGCACCTCGGCACTCGCTCTCTCCATCAGGCGAACGAAGATAGGGAAGTACCTCCCCATCTTCGGCAGTGTCGGATTCTGGCTGAAGAACATGAAATAAAAACGCCACCCCGCAGGGTGGCGTGTAATGTTCGATAACGACTGGCGCGGGTTCTTATATCGCGCGTATCGCGTGCTGCACTTCCTCCGGCAGCATAGCGATTCTTTCGGCGTTGATCGCCTTGTAGTCGTAGCCCTCGGTCTCTGTGTCCATGTAGTGGAGAAGCCACAAGAATGGCTCTTCTACCCACGGAGTGACGAAGGTGCCGTTGGCGCGCAGATCGCTGATATGGAGACGCAATGCTTCGCGTCCATCATGATCGCCGACCCAGCAGAGATTTTTTTCATTCCATCCGCCGC
>CAZVYA010000013.1:7061-9183 GCA_964631225.1 uncultured Candidatus Saccharibacteria bacterium | reverse complement strand
GGCAGACGGCCTCGCGCATGCGGGGACTATTCTCTTGGCCGAGCCGGTAACTGTCACACAGGTGAAGACTGCTGACGGTAAAGATAAATACTCGGCGATTCAGGTCGGCGTCGGAGTTCGTAGGACGAAGAACATATCTAAAGCAGTTTTGGGTCATACGAAGGGTAAGGGATACACTGATATACGCGAAATACGAAATGAAGGAGGCAGTGATCAGGAGCAGGTAGCAGTAGGAGATACAATTAGGGCGGATATTTTTGCCGTCGGCGACACTGTGCAGGTTTCCGGTATAAGTAAGGGCAAGGGCTTCTCGGGTGTGGTAAAGCGACACGGCTTCCACGGCGGCCCACGCACCCACGGCCAAAAGCACACCGAACGCTCCCCGGGTTCTATCGGCGGAGGCGGTGGTCGCGCGGGAGGCCGCGTCGCCAAGGGTATGCGCATGGCTGGCCGCCTTGGTACCGACCGTGTGACAGTAACTAATTTGAAAATCCTCGTGGTCGATGCGAAGGAGGGTAAGATTATCGTCTCCGGCGCCGTGCCCGGCCGTCGCGGCACTCTGCTCGAGATAGTCTCAAAATAATTTACATACCATGACTCCAGCTAAAAAAATCACCAAGTCGCCGGCACGAGCAAAATCGGTCGCGCTCCGGGCCGCTCGGCCAAGTCTTACTACCGATTTTCCTCATGCCAGCTCCTTGGGCGAACTTCCGATTTTCTCTATGGACGGAAAGAAGGTCGGCAGTATTGCTCTCCCAGAGGCTATCTTTGGCGTGCAGTGGAGGAGCGACTTGGTGCATCAGGTCACGACCGCTATGCAGGCGAACCTGCGCCAGAATCGTGCGCACACTAAGGACCGTTCCGAAGTATCCGGCGGCGGTAAGAAGCCGTGGAAGCAGAAGGGAACGGGTCAGGCGCGCCACAGCTCCACTCGCTCGCCGATATGGCGCCACGGCGGTATCACGTTTGGTCCGAGGAACGCCCGTAACTATAGCGAGAAGATTAATAAGAAGATGCGCATCGGCGCTCTCCTCTCGGTGCTCTCTAGGAAGGCCAAGGACGGTGAAATCATTTTTGTCGATACGTTCGCTATGAACGTGCCGAAGACGAGTATCGCGAAGACTACACTCGGGAAGCTCGCCAAAGGCTCCGGTGCTACGGAGCTCGCGACGAAGAAAAAGAACGCGGCGATTATCGCACTCGCCTCGCACAACGTGAACACGATAAAGAGCTTCCATAATTTCGGCAATGTTATGACAGAGGAGATGCGAAGCCTCAATCCGGTCGACGTGCTCTCGCACAAGTATCTCGTCATCGAGAATCCTGAGGCGGCGTTCGCCACGATTCTCGCGCGTGTGAAGTCTTCTAAATAAATTTTTATGGCACTATTTGGTAACAAAAAGACAGAAAAGAAAGAGATCATCGCGAAGAAACGTCGCGCTCGGACTTCGAAGCTTCATAGCGGAGAAGCCCACGAGATAGTTCGCGCACCATGGTTCTCTGAGAAGGCGCTTATGGCGACCGAGAGGGGCGTCTACACCTTCGCTGTGCCGTCGCGCGCTACCAAGGCCTCTATCGCGAGTGCTATTAAGGAGATATACAACGTTGACACGCGTAAGGTACGCATCGTGAACCTGCCCGGTAAGCCAAAGGCGATGCGCACCAAGCGAGGTACAGGATACCGAGCGGCGCGACGTAAGGCGTATGTCTACCTGAACAAGGGTGACACGATTCAGTTCGGCTAATTTTTTAATATGAAAACCTACAAACCTACATCCAAGAGTCGCCGACACATGACCACGCTCCCATACCGAGAGCTCCTCTCGGGCGACGCTCCTCACAAGCCGTTAATGAAAAAGAAGAGCAGTCAGGGCGGGCGTAACAGCTTCGGCCGAATCACCACGCGCCATCAGGGCGGTGGACATAAGAAACGCTTCCGCGAGATAGATTTCTCCTATAATAAGAAAAATATTCCTGCCAAGATAGAGACGGTTGAATATGACCCATTCCGCTCGGCCTTCATCGGCCTCGCGCTCTATCGCGACGGCGAGAGACGCTATGTGATATTGCCGAAAGAAGTGAAGGTTGGCTCTACATTTCTAGTCGGAGAAGATGCTCCGCT
>CAZVYA010000013.1:0-7051 GCA_964631225.1 uncultured Candidatus Saccharibacteria bacterium | reverse complement strand
GCAAAATTCCTGTCGGTACATTTATTTACAACATAGAGCTATCGCCGATGGCCGGCGCCTCGCTCGTTCGCTCTGCAGGTAACTTCGCCGAGGTAGTCGCGCATGACGCCGGATATGCGCAGGTAAAGTTGCCTTCAACAGAGATTCGTAAAATTTCTGACCTCTGCTATGCCTCTATCGGCGCGGTAGGGAATGAGGAATATAACTTGGTAGTAATAGGTAAGGCCGGCAGAAGTCGCTGGATGGGCATCCGCCCGACCGTGCGCGGTACGGCTATGAACCCAGTTGACCACCCACACGGCGGTGGTGAGGGCAAGCAGGGTCGCGGACTCCGCAGGGCGAAGAGTAAGTGGGGTAAGCCGACCGGCAAGGGGCAGAAGACTCGTACTCCGAAGAAGTACTCCAACGTCCACATCATCTCTCGCCGCAAAGTTGGTAAAAACCGCAAGGCGTAAGGGTTCCAAAAAAGAAAAAGCCCACCGGACTGGTGGGTTTTTGTTTTCAGAACCGTGAGCAATGGTCGTACAGCTCGTCTGCGGGAATGAACTCCGGCTTCGGCTGAACAACGGTGCCGGGCTCGGGCAGATGCAGACAGCGCAGGGAGATCATTTTTCGTCCTGCGAGAAACTTGGCTGCGGCGCGCTCGGCCGCATCGTAGCTCTCGGCCTCGATGGTTTCTGTCTTCCGTTCTCCGATCGACGCTTCTGGATCGAACGACGCTGACCGCATTTGAGCATATTCCAGCCTGTATTTCACGTGACCTCCTATTTGGGCAACAATCTCCCGCCACCATACACCATCTGTGAAATAAATAAAAGATGTGGTACTCTCGCCGCAGATTACCATCAACGGAGGTGAAACATGGAACGGAAGGTTCTTTTCTTGAAGTCGGGAATGAAAGAGGCGAATGACAAATGGCTCGCACAGCATATCGAGCTATTCCCAAACGGTATCGTCGTGACCTTGAAAGTTGACGTCTACTTTGCAACCGGCTCAGATGGCGCCCCGATGACCGAAGGATCCTTGACTGCGACGCACGACGGACACACCGTTGTAAATATCGTATCTCCGTCGGTACCTATCAAGCCGATGGGGTCGTCAAAACAGTGGAGTCGTGAGATTCTCTCCATCGGCGGACAGAAGATCTCGATAGGCTTCGGCGGGAAGGGGGAGACTCGCGAGTCCAGCTGGCTCCCGAAGTACCTTTACATCAAAATCGAGCGATAATCTACGGGCCGTTCCCGAGCGGGGACGGTTTTACTTTTTATACCGGATTTGTCAAGGTTCTGGAATGAGCTAGGAATTATGAGGGTGTTTCGGAGGGGTACATTTGACTTCGTAGAGTGCTTCCTGTATGTTTGAACTACCGCGAGTAGCGGATTTTTAATTACTCATATGTCACGTTCACTTAAGAAGGGGCCCTTCATAGATGTAAAGCTCTTGAAGAAGGTCAAAAGTCTTAAACCGACCACTGCCGGTGTTATTAAGACATGGGCGCGCCGAAGCCAAGTGAGTCCTGAGATGGTCGGATTCACATTCGGAGTGCATAACGGCAAATCGCACATCGAAGTTCTCGTGAACGAGGACATGGTCGGGCACCGTTTGGGTGAGTTCTCGCCGACCAAGAAGTTCGTCCGTCACGGAGGCAAGATGCAGAAGGAGATGGAGGCCAAGAAGGCCGAGGCCGAAATAGCTTCAGCGAAGGCCGCCAAGGAGGCTCCAGCTGCTGCGCCAGCTGCGAAGAAATAATATATGTCATCTGCAACACTCAAGAGTCATAATCAGCCTCCGCGTAAGGTTCGTCTCGTAACGGAGCTTGTGAAGGGTAAGTCTGTACCGGCCGCGCTCGCTGCGCTCGAGTTCCTCCCTAAGCGCGCGTCAGAGACTATCGCGAAGCTTATAAGGAGCGCAGCCGCAGCCGCTAAAGAGCGTGGTGAGAATGCAGACGAAATGATTGTCGGTTCTATAATCGTAGAGAATGCGGGCATGTTGAAGAAGTATATGCCGCGTGCCTTTGGTCGTGCGTCGCTAATCCGTCGCCGTAAGAGTCGCGTGATAGTGAAGCTTTCTCCCAAGAAGGAGAAACCCTCCTCTGCCAAGGCTACGAAGGGCACGTAATTTTACCTATGACACACATCGTACATCCATACGCACATCGCCTCGGCATTATCCGAGACTGGAAAAGCCGCTGGTTCGCCTCCGACAAGAAAAGTTATCGCGACAACATCAAGGTGGACGAGATGATACGTCGCTTTCTCAAGAAGCGTCTGCGCGGCACCTATACCAGTGGCGTCGAGATAGAGCGTTCTGCGGGCGAGCTACGGGTTATCCTCTCGACCGCGCGCCCCGGACTCGTCATCGGTCGCTCCGGCGAGAACGCCACGAAGCTCCGCGCCGAGATAACCGCGGTGGCACGCAAAGCGTCTCCGAACGCGCTTCCGGCGGGGAAGCAGGTCAAATTTGATATCAATGAGGTCCGTCAACCTGAGACTGATGCGGCCGTTGTCGCATACATGATCGCAGAGGGCCTCGAGAAGCGCATGCCCTTCCGTCGAGTGTTGAAGCAGACGGTGGAGAAGGTCATCGCCGTACGCGAGGTCGAGGGAGTGCGCATCGCACTCTCCGGCCGTCTAGGAGGAGCGGAGATGAGTCGTAAGGAGGAGTTGAAGAAGGGTCGAATTCCGCTTCAGACATTCCGCGCCGACATTGATTTTGCGCATGACCAAGCATATCTGCCGTACGGAGTCATCGGTATCAAGGTGTGGATCTTCCGAGGTAACGTGTATCAGGACAAGAAGACGTCGGTCCGCATGCCGGAGACCGCCTCCAGATAATACTTTTCATATGTTATTTCCTAAAAAAGTTAAGCATAGAAAGTGGCAGACACAGCGCAAGAGCGAGAAGCGTTTGAATCGTCCCGAGACGCGCGGCATCACCGTAGCCTTCGGTTCCTTCGGGCTGAAGGCGCTCTCTAGCGCCCGCGTGACGAGCAATCAGATCGAGGCTGCACGCAAGGTGCTCACGCGCGCAGTCGCTAAGACCGGCAAGCTCTGGATCCGCATTTTCCCCGACAGACCTGTGACGGCGAAGCCGGCGGAGGTAGGCATGGGTAGCGGAAAGGGTGACCCTAAGCACTACGTCTTCGAGGTGCGTCCGGGCCGTGTGCTATTCGAGCTAGACGGCGTAGACGAGGCCGTCGCTCGCGCTCATCTGCGCCAAGCTGGGATGAAACTGCCCGTTAAGACGTCCATCGTCACGCGCTCCTAAACATTGCTATTTTTCTATTTCTATGACAAAAAAGGATACAATGGCTACGAAGACTGATGTGGAGCTCGCAAAGCTTCTCGCTGATACGCGCGCGACGCTCCGCACGGAGCGCTTCTCGGCCGCAGGAGCGCGTGCGAAGGACAGCAATGCCCCGCGTAAATTGCGTACCACAATCGCCCGCGTGCTTACCGAACAACGCGCTCGTGAATTGAAGACCGCGTAAATCTTATGGAACAAAAAACTTCACTAAAACAAACATTCACCGGCGTCGTCGTTAAGACGGCGATGAAGGACACGGCCACTGTCCGTGTGGATAGGTACGTCAAGAACGCGAAGTACAAGAAGTATTTCGTCCGCTCTAAGAAGTTCCTCGCGCACGATCCCGGAAACACTGTGAAGGTCGGTGACACAGTTACCATCGTGGCTACGCGCCCTATCTCCAAGCTGAAGCGCTTCGCGATTGCAGACCGAGGTGTCTCCTCGGGAGAAGTTGAATAATATGTTACAAGACCGATCCATCGTACAAGTAGCAGATAATTCGGGCGGCACAGTCGCACGCATTTTCAAAATTCTCGGCGGGAGTCACCGTCGCTATGCAGGCATCGGCGACACGATAGTCGTCTCTATTCAGACTGCGCAGCCGCGTAAGACGGTAAAGAAGAAGGATATCTATCGCGCGGTTGTCGTGCGCACGGTCAATCAGTTCGCGCGTAAGGACGGCTCGTATATCCGCTTCGACGAGAACGCCGTCGTGCTTATCGAGAAGCAGGGTAAGGAGATGGGACCGAAGGGGAACCGTATCTTCGGTCCGGTGCCGCGCGAGCTCTCGGAGCGCGGCTGGCACAACATCGTTTCGCTCGCGCCAGAAGTCGTATAAATTTTATGAAAGTAAAAAAAGGCGACAAAGTAAGAGTGATATCCGGTAAGGACAAGGGTAAGACCGGAGTTATTCTGCGCGCGTTCCCGCGCGAGAATATGATTATCGTGGAGGGCGTAGCCATGTATAAGCGTCATATAAAGGGCTCAGCGGGGAAGGTTGGTAGAACCGTCGAGAAGTCCAGACCGGTTAATGCGTCGAACGTAGCCCTTGTCTCAACTCCGAAGGTTAAATCTGCGCTCGACGCTCCGGCCAAGACGGCTAAAGTCGCAAAATAAATTTTATGTCTATCACTAAACAACGACAACAGACAGCCTACCTAGCGCTCGCGGAGACGTTCGGCTACACGAGCCCGATGCAGGGTCCGCGCGTCACCAAGGTCGTCGTCTCCTCAGGCGTCGGTAAGAAACGCGACAAGAAGCAGATAGAGCTCATAGAAGATCGCCTCGCGAAGATCACGGGGCAGAAGCCGGCTGCGCGCGCCGCGAAAATCTCCATCGCCTCATTCAAGGTGCGCGAAGGCGATACTGTCGGCCTCCAAGTAACGCTCCGCGGGGCTCGCATGTATGACTTCATAGACAAACTCATTCACATAGCTCTCCCGCGTACACGTGACTTCCGAGGCCTTAAGGCTACAACGATAGACGATATGGGTAATATCACGGTTGGTATCAAGGAGAACACCATCTTCCCAGAGACTTCAGATGAAGACCTGAAAGACGTGTTCGGCTTCGCCGTTACCATCGTCACCACTGCTAAAAGTAAGGCCGAGGCCGAGGCATTCTTCCGCCACATCGGCATGCCGCTTATCGTAGAAGCGACAAAGAAGTAGTTTTGCATAAAAACCGAGTGTGGTACCATAGCCTATATGGCTAAAGATTGGACCAAACTCGTTAAGGCATATAAAGGACTCTGGGTCGCTCTCGCAGAGGATGAAACGACCGTGCTTGGAGCGGGGAAGACCGTGCAAGCGGCACTTCTCGCTGCAAAAAAGAAGAGTCCCAAAATGCCGTTCCTAACGCATGTTCCCGATAGAATCGTCTCCTACGTCGGGAGTTTATGAAATTTGATTATAAGCGATACGGGAAGACACTCCGTCCCGTTATTCCTGTAACACTTCAGCACGGAGAAACTGAAATCGGTTATCACGTGCTCGTTGATTCGGGCGCTGACCTCTGCATTTTTCACGAAGAAATCGGGACGGCACTCGGTCTTAATGTTCGCACCGGAGAAAAACGCGAAGTATTTGGCGTCGGAGGCAAAGCTTCTTTTTATTACCTCCACACAATAACGATTTCAGTAGGCGGGTGGCCATACAAAATAGAAGCCGGATTTATGCCGGACGTGGCTGGGCGCGTGATGCCCTACGGAGTTGTTGGGCAGAAAGGATTCTTTGACCTATTCGTCATAAAGTTTGATCTCCTGAAGGAGGAGGTGGAATTGAAGCCTCGCTCATAAATCGCAGAACGGCTCATTTCTTCCCACCATATGAGCCGCTCGGCTTTTTGCATGAGCCGATTTGAATAAATATTGGATGTTCCCATTACCCCTTACGATGTCTTCATTCTGATATAATCCTCAACCTTTTTTCCGAGCGAGTCCAATTCTGATGTTTTAAACATCTTTTTAGGAGCGGTTCCTTCTTGTGGGATTTCTTTAAAAACGTCGCCTTCGTAGTTTTTTGGCCGACCATCAAATTGAGCCTGAAGAAAATGGCCTGTATCCCAGCCCAACAAATCATTTTCCCTTACGAACTGGTTTCGCTGTCTAATTAAATCTATGGCTTCTGGTAACCCCAAATATTCAACGCTTTCGAGCGAGGGGCTTGCCACATCTTCCTTACCAGACGGTTTATTTTCCATGTAGGATATTAAAGCAATGTTTTGCCCTTTTTTCAATCTACTATTTCTTACAAAACAAATCAAAGCGGTCGGTTAGACGGCGGGGAGGGAGAGTGATAGATTAACCATACGCCCGAGGGGCATTTATTTTTACTTATGGCCAAGAAATCCCAACTCGCGAGACTTGCTAAGAAGCAGAAACTCGTTAAGAAGTACGCGGTAAAGCGTGCGGCTTTGAAGCTGGCCGGCGATTCTGAAGGCCTGCAGGCGCTCCCGAGAAACTCCTCTCCTGTTCGATTGAAGAACCGTTGTGCGATAACCGGTCGCTCACGCGGATATATGCGCACCTTCGGTCTCTCCCGTATTCAGTTCAGGGAGCTCGCCAGAGAAGGGAAGATTCCGGGCGTTAAGAAAGCATCTTGGTAATTTTATGGTAACTGACCGCATCGGAGATTTCATAATTCGTTTGCAGAATGCCGCCATGGTCGGCAAGCGCGAAGTGTCTGTCCCATACTCCTCACACGTGCTCGCTATCGCGAAAAAGTTGAAGGAACTCGGCTTCATCGCGCACGTAGATACGAAGGAGAGAAAGGAGGGGGGCGTTCAGAAGGACATAATTGTAGAGCTCGCATACTCCGAGCGTGGCGAGGCGAAGCTGCGTGGCGTCAAGCGTATCTCTAAGCCGGGTCGACGGCTCTATGCGCCATTTACTGCCGCACACAAAGTTAAGGGCGGTACCGGAGCGCGCGTCATCTCCTCCTCAGTCGGTATCATCACTGACGTCGAGGCGCGCAAGAGCCGTGTAGGCGGTGAAGAGCTGTTCGAGATCTGGTAATAATTTTTATATTATGAGCCGCCTAGCGAAGAAGCCAATAGCAGTAGGGAAAGCAACGGTATCCGTCGATGCCGGCGTTCTCTCAGTTAAGGGTCCTAAGGGCACTCTAACAAAGCGTGTGCACCCTTCTATTGACGTCGCGGTCGGCGCGGAGGGAGTTATGGTTACGCCGAAGGACCGTTCTCGTCTAGCGAAGAATCTGACCGGCACATTCGCCTCGCACGTGAAGCA